>CAJOPI010000336.1 GCA_905236275.1 uncultured Lachnospiraceae bacterium
GAAGCTTATGGCAATCCTCGCTATTGTCATGGTCGTTGTGATTCTTATCATAATAATCGTTATAGGACGAAGGCTTTTCGGAACCGTTTCGTCGAAGCTTTCAGACGGAAGTACGGAGGCAACAGAGGAATCCTCAGAGATGGTTACTGTTTCGTCGATTATCGGGAAGAACTTTGCCGAGGCGCGAAACGAACTTCAGGAAATGGGACTTGTAGTACAGTCTACGACAGTGGCTTCCACAGCAGAAGAAAAAAATAAGGTATTATCGATTTCTGATGAGGACGGAAATTCCATAGAAGAAGGAAGCAGCGTTCCGTCAGGGACTACGCTGGTACTGTCTGTGGGTTCGGGACAGTCAACCGAGGGCTCTGTGCCTGATGTTACAGGACTTACAAGGGCAGAGGCCAAGGTGAAGATTGAGGATGCGGATTTTGTCTTTGCCGCAGAAGAGGTTGAGAGCAGCGAGGTCACAAAGGGAAATGTAATTTCGCAGGAACCTTCAGCCGGAACGACAGCCGCTACAGGAACCACAGTAACGGTAAAAGTATCAAAAGGCTCTGACAGCAATGAAAGTCAGGACGAAACAGGAGATACGACCGTTACAAGAACAGTTCCGAATATAGTCGGAATGACTGAGACAGCAGCCAAGACAGCATTGACGGCATCAGGACTTTCTTTTGAAAGCATTACAGAGTCGTATTCAGATACGGTTACGGCAGGGCTTGTAATTTCCCAGACTCCCACAGCGGGAACAACTGCGGCTGACGGAAGCGGAGTGAATTTCGTTATCAGTCTCGGACCTGAAAGCAAGACCTATGGAGGAACCTTCTCGGTGGCAGCTCCGCCGTCCTATATCAGTGGAACTACGGCAGAGCTTGTTGTGACCTCGGAAGGCGGTGCGGTGCTTGCAAGTACCTCCACTACGTCGTTCCCGGCAGCCATTACGGTAACGGGAGCATCGGTCACCTCCGGAACGCTTACGGTTACTTATAAGAAGGCTACTCAGGTTGAGTACGAGGATGACGACGGAAAAATTGTTACAAAGACAGGTGAGGAAACAACGGCAGTTTATCAGACTTTGACATTTACTCAGCAATGAACGGAATTATATTAAAAGGTATAGGCGGCTTCTATTATGTAAAGACGGATGAGGACGGAGCCGTATATGAATGCAGGGCAAGAGGCATTTTCAGAAAACTTGATAAGAAACCCCTCGTGGGGGACAGAGTCCGGATAGAGATAACCCACGAGGACGATATGGAAGGTAATATAGTTGAAATACATGAGAGAAAGAACGCTCTTATACGGCCGGCAGTTGCCAATGTTGACAGGGCTCTGGTTATTTTTGCCCTGAAAACTCCCGATCCGGTGCTGACATTGCTCGATACCTTTCTTATCAGTATGCGCAGGTCATCGCTGCCTACGACTCTTGTTTTCAATAAGGCGGATCTTGTTGATGAGGATACGATAGATAAATTCAGCGAAATTTATTTCTCTGCCGGGGTTGATATTATATTTACAAGTACGAAAACCGGTCGGGGAATAGATATGGTAAAAAATGTTCTTGCCGGTGCGATAACGACTGTTGCGGGACCTTCCGGTGCCGGTAAGTCAACCATTATAAATACCATAGCCGGACATGAGGTTATGGAGACCGGAAAGGTCAGCAAAAAAATCGGCCGCGGAAAGCAGACAACAAGACATACCGAGCTTTTGGAAATTGGGGAAAATTCGTACATCATGGATACACCCGGTTTTTCGACACTGCTTCTTCCGGAAATGGAAAAAGAGGATCTGGCTGTTTATTATCCTGAATTTGACAATGACAGGGATAGCTGCTATTTTTCAAGATGTGTGCATATACATGAACCCGGCTGCAGGGTTCGGGAGTCTGTGGAAGCAGGAAAAATTAACAAGGTAAGATACGAATCATATCTGAGTCTGTATGAGGAGCTTGCCGGAAGAAGGAGATATTAAGGGCTATGAAAAAAGCTTTAATCATCGGAGCTGGTCCGGCAGGACTTACAGCTGCTTATGAGCTGTTAAAGCGTGGAAACGGTGAATATGAGGTTACTGTTTTCGAAGAAGATAACCGAATGGGCGGTATTTCGAAGACTGTAAATTACAAGGGAAACCGCATGGATATGGGCGGACACCGTTTCTTTTCGAAGGTAAAGAGAGTTAATGACTGGTGGGAGGAAATGCTTCCCATGCAGGGACGTCCGGCTTATGATGACATTATCCTCGGAATAAAGAAGACTATGAAGAAGGGCGGTCCCGACCCGGAAAAGACTGAAAGGGTAATGCTTACGAGAAACAGGGTATCGAGGATATATTTTAACTCAAAGTTCTATGATTACCCCATAAGCCTGAAGGCTGAAACCTTTACGAATATGGGACTTGCCACAACGGTGGAGGTTGGTCTTTCCTACATAGCTTCGATGCTTCACAAGCGACCTGAAAATTCGCTGGAGGATTTTTACATAAACAGGTTCGGCAAGAAGCTTTATTCCATGTTTTTCGAGCACTATACGGAAAATCTCTGGGGACGACATCCGAGGGATATCGACCCTTCGTGGGGTGCGCAGAGGGTTAAGGGGCTTTCGATAGTTGCGATAATTGCAGACGTTTTTTCGAAAATGCTTCCGAATAACAAGAACAGGCATGTGGAGACTTCTCTTATAGAGTCTTTTTCCTATCCTAAGCTTGGACCCGGACAGTTATGGGATGTTACGGCTGAGGAAATAGAGAAGCTGGGCGGAAAGATTATCAGAAATGCACGTGTAAGTGCGGTTATGACCAATGTGTCTGAGCGTAAGGTCGTTGGGCTTAAATATATTCAGGACGGTGAGGAAAAGTCTGCTGATGCGGATATAATTATCTCGTCAATGCCTATAAAAGACCTTATCGGCGGAATGAATGACGTTCCGAGAGCTGTAGCCGAGGTAGCAGCAGGACTTCCTTATCGTGATTATATGACACTGGGGGTTCTTGTACATAAACTGAACCTTAAAAATCAGACAAAAATCCGGACTGTATCAAATATTGTTCCCGATAACTGGGTTTATGTGCATGAGCGTTCGGTAAAGTTAGGACGTTTTCAGATTTATAACAACTGGTCTCCTTATCTCGTTAAGGATCTGAAGGATACGGTATGGATAGGACTTGAATACTTTGCAAATGAGGGCGACAGGCTCTGGGGGCTTACCGATGACCAGTTCAGGCGTTTTGCGATAAGCGAGATTGTTAAGATGAAGCTAATCGACAAGGCTGAGGATGTGCTCGACAGTCATGTTGAACGTGTTAAGAAAGCTTATCCTGCTTATTTTGACACCTATGACAGCATTGATGAAGTCATAAATTATATAAATGAGTTTGACAATTTATATTGTGTTGGCAGAAACGGTCAGCACAGGTATAATAATATTGACCATTCGATGATGACCTCTTTCCTTACGGTTGACAATATTCTTTCGGGTAAGAAGGACAAGTCGAATATATGGAACGTGAATACTGAAAAGGAGTATCACGAGTCGGGTAACTAAAGGGTAGCAATTTTATTATTATAGATTTCAACTGACACATTTACAGGAGGATTTACAATGGCAAAGAAACCGGCAGTTTTGTTGATTATGGACGGTCTCGGACTTAATGAGAAGCATGAGCACAATGCGGTATATGGTGCAAAGACACCTGTACTTGACGGACTTATGAAGGATTATCCTTTTGTCAAGGGATATGCAAGCGGCATGGCTGTAGGACTTCCCGACGGACAGATGGGAAATTCCGAAGTAGGACACATGAATATGGGTGCAGGACGTATCATATATCAGGAGCTTACACGTATTTCGAAAGAGATAGAGGACGGCGACTTCTTCAAGAATGAGGCCCTGCTTGATGCCGTAAATAATGTAAAGAAGAATGACAGCTCGCTTCATCTGTACGGACTTGTTTCGGACGGTGGTGTTCACAGTCACAATACACACATTTACGGACTTCTCGAGCTTGCAAAGAGAGAGGGACTTTCCAAGGTATATGTTCACTGCTTCCTTGATGGACGTGATACTCCTCCGGAATCAGGAAAGGATTTCGTAGCAGAGCTCGAAGCGAAGATGAAGGAAATCGGTGTAGGTGAGGTAGCAAGCGTTTCAGGTCGTTACTATGTAATGGATCGTGATAATAACTACGACCGCGTGGAGAAGGCTTACAGATGCCTTACGGAAGGTGTAGGCGGAGAGGCTGCATCTGCGACCGAGGGCATACAGGCTTCTTATGATGCAGGCGTATCTGATGAGTTCGTGGTTCCTTTTGCAGTTAAGAAGAATGGTCAGCCGGTAGCAACAATTAAGTCGGGCGACAGCGTTATCTTCTTTAATTTCCGTCCTGACAGGGCTCGTGAAATTACTCACTGCTTCTGCGATGATGAGTTTGACAAGTTTGACAGGCCGGAGAGAGTAGCTACAAAGTATATCTGCTTTACAGATTATGATCCGCTTATTCCGAATAAAGAGGTTGCCTTCAAGAAGGTTGAAATCAAGAATACCTTTGGTGAATGGCTTGCTGCAAGAGGAATGAAGCAGGCAAGGATTGCCGAGACAGAGAAGTATGCACACGTTACCTTCTTCTTCAATGGCGGTGTTGAGCAGCCGAATGAGGGTGAGGACAGGGTTCTTGTAAATTCACCCAAGGACGTTCCGACTTATGACTTTAAGCCTCAGATGAGTGCTCCGGAGGTCTGCGATAAGCTTTGTGAAGCTATCCGTTCAGGAAAATATGATGTGATAATCATCAACTTTGCAAATCCTGATATGGTAGGTCATACAGGCGTTGAAGAGGCAGCAATTAAGGCAGTGGAGACTGTTGATGAGTGTGTCGGCAGGGCAGTAGAGGCTCTTAAGGAGATGGACGGTGTAATGTTTATCTGCGCCGACCATGGAAATTCCGAGCAGATGATTGATTACGAGACCGGTGAGCCCTGGACAGCGCACACAACAAATCCTGTTCCCTTTATCCTTGTAAACTATGATCCTGCTTATGGTTTGAAAGAGGGCGGAAGACTTTGTGATATCGTTCCTACACTTATCGAGTGCATGGGATTGGAGAAGCCGGCAGACATGACAGGAGAGTCACTGCTTATTAAGAAATAAATGCGATGTTAAGGTCAAAAGTGATGTCAGGGATTGTTCCGCACTTCGTGAAGCTGTGCATACACTCTCACTAAGTTCACTTGCGTTCGCTAAGTGTTCGTAGTATTCACACTCATATTGGGGCGGGTCATAAAGTCATTCACCCACTGGCAAGCAAGCTTGC
>CAJOPI010000337.1 GCA_905236275.1 uncultured Lachnospiraceae bacterium
GTGCCCCTCAGCGTTGCATAAGTAATGCCTAAGCGCATCAAGAACATGCGCTAAGTCATTACTTAACTCCCACTTCATGTTCTTACGTAGCCAGCAGCAAAGTGCTGGCTACTAACTGAATAGTAACGTTAATCCCTCTTTTATTGGTAAAAGGAAAGGATAAGTGTTATAATAAGCTTTATAATAAAGCAAGTTTTCGAATTTTGCAACGTAGGGAGGATACGGGGAATAATGGAGAACCATATCGCCGAAATACTGAACGGGAAGTTCGAATACGATATGGGCACGCTTACGTTTCCGGAGAGAAAGCTCAGCATTGAAGCTTTTGTCGGCGATCGGGGAAGAGGTGTGTTTCATATAGTTTCAAGCGGTCTCAGGAGGGTTAACGGCTATATATATACTAATGAACCACGCATGACCTGCGACAGAAAAAGCTTTTCGGCAAACAGTGTGGAAGTCCGCTACAGCTTTGATACAAAAGGACTTGAGCCGAATGACATAGTCAAAGGTGAAATAGACGTCATATCTGATGCGGGAGAGTATTCGCTTCCGTTTATCATAAATATAAAAGAAAATTTTCCCAAGTCTTCTGAAGGAGAGATCAGAAACCTTTTTTATTTTGCTAATCTCGCCCACAAGGATTTTAATGAGGCAAAAAAGCTTTTTTATGATAAGTCTTTCGTAAAGGTCTTTAAGGGGGCCGATGAGCGTTATCTGAATCTCTACGGGGCATTCAGCGCAAGAAATGATTCAAGTGAGAACCTGGAGGAATTCCTTATTGCAGTTCGCAAAAAAAATCCGGTCGGATTTGCGATTTCTCATGAAAAGATAGAAATTGAAATAGATGAGGAGGATATTACCGCAGAGGTAAGGATCAGGAAGAACGGATGGGGCTATGCGGCGGTCAGGGTGACTTCGGACAGCCCGTTTGTTATCGTCCAGAAACCTTATATAACAAATGAGGATTTCAGGGGTGAGGAAGCTGCCGTAAAGCTTCTTTTGGTGCATGAAGCCATGCATTACGGAAAGAACTGTGCGACAGTAACGATAAAGGGTAATCATTTTTCGGCTGCGGTCAATGTAACGGTAAGAAAGAATGGCGTGCTGCCGCAGAAGGTCATCGCACGCCAGAAGCTTATAGAAAAGCTAACGAATGAATATCTCAGTTTCCGACTTAAGGAAAACGGTTCGGAGACATGGTGCCGTAAGTCCCTGATTTATATTGATAAAATGATAGAGCTTGACCAGAATGACCTTCTGGCAAGGCTTTTCATGGTGCATATCCTTATAAGCTCTTCAAGAAGGAAGGAAGCTGCTTCGGTGCTCTCACATATCGAGGCCCAGTTCGACGTGGAAAAGGCGGGATATGAATATGAGTCCTACAGGATTTATCTTGATTCGATGCTGTCAAGAAATGAGGCAGAGGTAAAGAAAAATGCCGCAAGGATAAAGCTTATGCAGGAAGAGCATCCTTCGTCAGCGAGGATTCTCTGGATACTCCTTTACATGGATGAGAGTCTTGAAGGGAACCGCAGGAAAAAGCTGGAGCTTATGAGAACTCTTTTCAGGAACGGCGGAAGAAGCCCTTTTATCTATGCAGAGGCATTTGCAATCATAGAATCGAACGCGATAAATGTTGCGGGTACGACGGAATTCGAGATTAATACTTTTCTCTGGGCTGCAAAGAGGGGCGTTTTCAGGGAATACCTTCTCAAAAGAATAATTTATATCGGGGGCAGGCTTAAGCATTTTTCCGAGGCATATATACTGCTGGTTAGAAAATATTATGAGCATTTCGGCTCGGAAGAGGCTTTATATGCTATATGTGCACATCTGATACAGCACAATAAGAACTCTGAGAAGTATTTCAGATATTACAGGGAAGCTGTCGGAAAGCAGCTTAAGATCACAAAGCTTTATGAATATTATATTTATTCGTTTCCTGCTGATTCCGAGGAGATGATTGAGCGGTCAGTCCTTATGTATTACAGGATGGGGGCGGATCTGTCAGTTGAAAAGGCAACCGTACTTTATGCGAATATTATAAAGTACGGGATGGTCGCGCCTGATATCCTTGCGGCGTACAGCGCAGGAATAGCGGCTTTTGCCGTAGATATGGCGACGGCGGGCAGGATAAATGAAAATCTTGCGAAAATCTATGATTATACTGCGGGGCTTAAGAAGTTCCAGGACAGGGATAAATTCATGGCGGCAATGAGTCATCTTGTCTTCAGGATTCGTATAAGTACCGACAATAGGGAGATTCGCTGCGTAAACATTGTTGAAAACGCTTTTACGGGAGAAAAAAGATATAAGTTCGTTGACGGCGAAGTTATGGTAAACGTTTACAGCAATGATTACAGGATAATTTATGAAGATATCTACGGAAACCGTACAGTTGAGCGTGATGACGTGAAGGTGAGACGACTTATGCAGCCGTCCGCATACAGCAGGGCAATAGCGCTGAACAACGGTAATGATGTCGAGCTGTCCTTCTACACCTGCGGTGTCGGACGAAAGATTATCGAGGCTACGGATGAAAATGTACGGTCATTGAAGCTCCTTGCGTCGTCTGACAAAATCAGCATGAACGTAAGAAATGAGATAAAAAGAAAGCTTGTACATTTCTTCTATGACAACAACAGAACAGATGAGCTTGACAGCATTCTTTCCGAGATTGATCCGGAGAAGATAAGCGCTTCTGACAGAAGCGAAATCGTGAGGTTCATGATAATCAGGGGGATGAATGTCAGGGCATCCGAATTCCTTAAAAATTATGGTTACTCGAAGACTCTGCCGAAGGTTACTGTCAGGCTTGTGAGCAGGCTTATAAGGGAAGAAAGCGATATCGATGTGAATTTCCTTACAGCCCTTTCCTATTACGTCTATAAGCATGGAAAGTATGACGAGACGATACTTAAATATCTTGCCTTTAACTACTGCGGAACGACACGTACCCTAAGGGATATCTGGAAGACCGCATTGGGCTACGAGGTAGGTGCAGGCAGGCTTGAAAGAAGGCTTATCTCGCAGATGCTTTTTACAAGGTCCTTTGTGGGAGAGGCTGACGAGATATTTAAAGATTATGCCGGAAAGGACGGAAACGACGACCTTGCGAGGGCATGGCTTTCTTACTGTGCCTATGATTATTTTGTAAAAAACAGGGTAACGGAGGATTACATTTTTGAACGGATTTACCGCCTGACGCAGGAGGGAGAGGAATTTCCCGAGACAGCATCCCTTGCCATGCTTCATTTCTATTCGAGGAAGCAGAGCATACCTGAGATGGCAATAAACGGAATAGCGTCGATGGTAAGAAAATATATGCAGAGGGGAATTTTCATGGAATTCTTCAGGGCGTTCAGGGCTATAGTACCTGAAATCTGTATGTATGATGACCGGATATTTGTGGAATACCACACTGATCCGAAGAAGAAGCCGCTTCTGCATTACAGGATAACGGATGATATAAATTCTGATGAGCTTTTCAGAACGGAGCAGATGAAGACCGTTATAGACGGGGTTTATATAAGGAATTTCGTGCTCTTTTACGGAGAGCGGCTCCAGTATTATATTACGGAGGAAAATGAAGGCGAGTCGGAGCTTGTCCTGAGCAGGACGATGGAAGCGGCGGGAACTGATGATGACGGGGAAGACAGCCGTTTCAAGATGATAAATTCGATAATTATGAGCTACAGCCTCGGCGATGAGACAAGTGCTGAAAAGCTTCTGGATATCTATCTGGAGAAATCGGCGGCAGTGTCGGCGGAGTTCAGTTTATTGTAATGGAGAGCAGATGGAGAACAATGAGAGAAATACGGCGATAGGAATAGACTTAAGGGATGATATTTCGGAGATATCATATTGCAGACGCCGCGAAATGAACGTTATAACCTATAGCTATGTCAAAGACGGGGAGGATTTCGAAATACCGACAGCGGCGAGCTATTCCAACGAAGAAGGCAGATGGTTCTATGGACGGGAAGCTGTCGCAATGTCGGAAGAGAAGGGGACAAAGCTTATAAAAAATCTCATTACGAGAGCTGTTGGCGGAGGAAAGATTTACTACAATGAAAATGAATGGATAGACAGTGTCAAGCTTCTCGGAATGTTTATTCTTTATTGTCTTTCCGTACCTAAGGAGCTGTCCATCTACGATACGGCATCGATAGTCATAACCGTTAATGAAGTAACGGCTGAGCTTCCGCAGGTTCTCGACAAGGCTCTCTACA
>CAJOPI010000338.1 GCA_905236275.1 uncultured Lachnospiraceae bacterium
CGGGCAATAATATATAAAGGTGATGCCTATATCATGGCATCAAGGGAGCTGCTCCCGTGGGTCAGGGATAAATATATGACCTTCAAGTGTGAGTGGTTCTGTAAATTTGAAAATCTCAGGATCCTTGATAAAAAACTTGAAGAATACGGTCTCTGTATTCATGATACACATATATATTTTCTGCCGGATTATAACTGGGAAGACATTGAGCTTGAGTGTCCCTATGAGACAAGATGGTTTGATGTAGATAATCTTGGAGAGCTTTCAGCAAGCGGAAAGTTTCCGCATGCATTTCCGGGTGCAAAGCTTCAGCCTGATGTTATCGGCATAGCGGCATATGACAACGGCATTCCGATCGCGGCGGCAGGAGCTTCGGCAGATGGAAAGTATATGTGGCAGATAGGAATTGATGTTGATAGAGATTATGAACATCATGGACTTGCGCTTTATCTTGTGACTGCACTAAAAGAAAAAATTATCGAAAAGGGCTTTCTTCCATATTATGGAACCTCGGAAAGCCACTCTATTTCGCAGGATGTGGCAATTGTTTCGGGCTTCATGCCGGCATGGGCAGAAATTTTTGTAAAAAAAATTGAAAAAACCGTTGACAAAGAAGAAAGTTGAACATATAATATCTATTGTCGCTTGTTTGAGCGACACAACGTGCGTGCGTAGCTCAGCTGGATAGAGCGTCTGGCTACGGACCAGAAGGTCGTGGGTTCGAATCCTGTCGCACGCACTTCATTTAAGACATTAAGCTGCAGGTTTTTTGAAAACTTGCAGCTTTTTTGGTATATTATGAAAAAAGTTTTGAAAGGATTTAAATATATGAGCGATTATATGGTTAGAGGAACTGCCGCAGCAGGAAAAGTAAGAGCTTTTGCAGCAGTTACTAAAGATACAGTTGAAACTGCAAGGAAAGCCCATGATACCAGCCCTGTTGTTACGGCTGCACTCGGAAGACTTCTGACAGCAGGTGCTATGATGGGTGCTATGCTTAAGGGAGACGATATCATAACTATTCAGATCAGATCTGACGGTCCTATGGAGGGACTTACGGTAACGGCTGATGCAAACGGTAATGTTAAAGGCTTTGCACTGGAACCCCAGGTTCTTATAGGTGCCAGAAAATCTGATCATAAACTTGATGTAGGACTTGCTGTCGGACATGGTAATCTCCAGGTTATAAAGGATCTCGGTCTTAAGGATCCTTATGTTGGAAATGTAGAGCTTGTGAGCGGTGAAATAGCTGAGGATCTGACTTATTATTTTGCATCGAGCGAACAGGTTCCTTCTTCCGTCGGACTTGGCGTGCTTATGACAAAAGAAAACACCGTAGCAGAGGCCGGCGGATTTATAGTACAGCTTGTGCCAGATGCCGATGATGATGTTATTTCTAAGATAGAGGAAAATCTTAAAAAGATAAATTCTGTAACCGATCTTTTGAAAGAGGGCAAGTCTGCGGAGGATATTATCGGGATCCTTCTGGAAGGTCTTGAGCCGAATATTTTCGAAAGACAGAATGTCGGATTTAATTGCGACTGCAGCGTGAGCAAGGTTTCAAAAGTTCTTATCAGTACAGGTGAAAAGGAACTGCAGAGCATGATCGATGATGGCAAGGAAATAGAGGTGAAATGTCATTTCTGCGGAAAGGCATATCATTTTTCGCCGGAAGAGCTTGAGGCACTTTTACAGGCTGCAAAGCAGAAGAGTAAAATATAAGAAATAAAAAAGATAGGCCCGGTTTATTCTTGATTTTATTTTGAATTTTATTTTGAAAGGAAAAAGTGTATGAAGGACGGATTCGTTAAAGTAGCGGCAGTGACTCCAAAGATTAAGGTTGCAGATCCTGCCTATAATACAGAGCAGATAGAGTATCTGATGGAGGAAACAGTAGCCAAGGGAGCGAAAGTCATTGTTTTTCCTGAACTTTGCATCTCAGGTTACACCTGTAATGATCTTTTCCTGCAGAGGCTCCTCATTAACAGATGCAAGGAGTCACTTAAGGAACTGGTTGACTATTCAAAGGCTTTTGATGCGCTTATATTTGTCGGACTGCCTTATGAACGCGGAGGAAAGCTTTATAATGTAGCCGCAGCGATACACAGAGGCCTCCTGCTTGGCATTATCCCTAAGATTTATCTTCCGAACTATTCCGAATTTTATGAGACCAGATATTTTACGTCGGGAAATAATGAGATAGTTTACGAAGATTTTTATGGAATGGAGGTTCCGTTTGGAACGAAGATCCTTTTTGAAAATCTTACCGATCCGGCAGGATTTGTTGTAGGCGCTGAGATCTGCGAGGACGCATGGGTTGTTGAGACACCATCAATGGATGCTGCAAAGAATGGTGCAGAGCTTATAGTTAACCTTTCTGCCAGTGATGAAGTAATAGGCAAGGATGACTTTAGAAGACTTATGATAGCAGCGCTTTCCGCGCGTCTTTCTTCTGCCTATATATATGCATCGGCAGGAGAGGGCGAGTCCAGCCAGGATCTGGTCTTTGGCGGTCATAATATAATTGCCCAGAACGGAGCGGTTCTGGCCGAGTCAAAGCTTTTCAAAAACGAAGTTACTTATGCTGTTATCGATATAGAGAAACTCGATGCTGAAAGAAGAAGAATGAACACATTTATCTCGGCTGATGATGATTATGTCAGAATTCCGTTTTCTCTTAAAACAGTAGAGACTAAGCTTATTAATAAGCCTGACAGATTTCCCTTTGTACCGGACGACGAGACAAAAAGAGAAAGAAGATGCGAAGAGGTATTTTCTATCCAGGCTATGGGTCTTAAAAAACGTCTTGAGCATATAAATTCTAAAAATGCAGTGATCGGAATTTCCGGAGGTTTGGATTCCACACTTGCACTGCTTGTGACTGCGAGAGCATTTGACAGCCTTCACCTTGACAGGAAAGGCATAACTGCTGTAACAATGCCGGGATTCGGAACTACTGACAGGACTTATACCAATGCGATCGAAATGGTAAAGGCTCTGGGAGCGGATCTGAGAGAAATAAGCATTGTAAAGTCGGTTAGACAGCATTTTGAAGATATCGGTCATGATGAAAATATTCATGATGTAACCTATGAGAACTGTCAGGCAAGAGAGAGAACTCAGATTTTAATGGATCTTGCAAATAAGAATGGCGGAATAGTTGTCGGAACCGGTGATATGTCAGAGCTTGCATTGGGATGGGCTACCTATAATGGTGACCACATGTCTATGTATGGTGTAAACTCAGGAATACCGAAGACACTGGTGCGCCATCTTGTAAGATACTATGCTGACAGCTGCGGAGATGAGAAGCTTAAAAACGTTCTCTATGACGTCCTTGATACGCCTGTCAGCCCGGAACTTCTTCCGCCCAAGGATGGAAAGATCGCCCAGGAAACAGAGGATCTTGTAGGACCTTACGAACTTCACGATTTTTATCTTTATTATCTTTTGAGATTCGGATTCAGACCTTCCAAAATCTACAGGATGGCAAGGGTCACGTTTGAAGGAATTTATGATGATGCTACGATAAAAAAATGGCTGAAGAC
>CAJOPI010000339.1 GCA_905236275.1 uncultured Lachnospiraceae bacterium
ATTCTTGTGCGCTAATTCTGATACTTTACTTGTATCTCTTAAATCTCTAATTGGTAAAATTATCGGCATAGATAACACCTCCTATATATAAGTATAGTGTAGCATAATTATGCTGCGTTGTAAACCAATCTCTACATATCTTGCATACTATAAAAGCATTGGAAATACACCAATGCTTTTATACCATTTTATTCAATTTTTACAAACCTGGCATCATACTTTCACGTCAACATTCTTTCCAGCGGGTTCCGTTACAGTTCCTAAAGCGTCCCCGTCAGCACTCCTATGCGCTTACCGTCATAATCCCTCCAATGCAGGGCTGTCGTTTTCGTGTTATCCTCTGCCGATACAACATTTGAATAAATGACTGTCAAAAATAATATCATCGGAATCATCAGATAAAAAATTATATTATTCCTGAACTTCATAAAATTTCTCCTAAGTTTTTTCAAGCCTGAACAAAATAGGATAAACTCCGAAGCCTAAAAAACTCACAACAGCATAACGTAAACACCTCACCATAAGTGAAGTAATTCCGGAACCGGACAGAAATTCTTCGGAAAAGGGCATTTTTAACAGGCTGTTCAGGATGAAATAAAATACAAGTCCCCCAACTACCCTGACAATCATAAATACCGGTCTGCTCGTATTCTCAAAGTGTACATAATTGTCGTCCAAAAGTGTGCCGCCCATAAATCCGATCAGTAAACCCATCGCTGTGAAATAATCCGTACTCTTGCAAAAGAAGAAGCCGGGAACAGTGGTCACAAGAAGGATTCCGTAAAACGCAAGCGTATTCCCTATCCGCTTCCGCAGCATATTAATGATAAAGACGCTTAAGCCGCCCAACAGCCATCCGACCATTACATCCGTTGGATAATGCGCGCCTACTACACATCGTGAAAAACCTGTGAGAAGGGGAATCAAGACCGCGATTACAGTTAGCCACCGTTTACGCCGGTTAATCGCCAAAGAACCAAAAGTTGTTACCACGTTGGTTGAGTGACCACTCGGAAAAGAAAAACCCTGTGCTGAGATGTCGTATATGTCGGCTTCCGGTGCCACGACTCTCAGGATTTTAATTCCTTCATGGTCAAAATAAGGTCGGCGTCTCAGGACTATATTCTTAATCATGGTATTCCATGCCAGCCCCATGATTACGCTAAATCCCATTATCCTACCCAGTTTCTTGTCATAGCTCCAGTATAAGAAGCCCAATAACAATATAAGCGGAATTTCCTCTCCAAAGAGGGAAAATTGAGATATGATCGAAATTGCCACACCTCCGAGGTGTGCCTGAAGCCATTCCATAAGATTGACTTCCCATTGAAAGAAAAACGTGTTGCTGCTTGTAATCATTATTTCTGACCTCCATCAGAATTTCCCGGGGAACAATTCCTTAGTTTTTTCAATTTCTTCAAGTTGGGGATGTACCGGATTTGTTGCTGACAGATTTAAAAATATCCGGCACCGGATAACGGTGCGCGGATATTTTATCTGCTTATTTCAAGCGTGTATCCTTTCCTTGAAAGGCTTGTTCTTATTATCTGACAGCAGCTTTTTTTCTGCATCTTCTGCATTGCCAATAAATTGTATAATCTTATCAGTTTTAGCAACTTCCTTAAGTTCCTCTTCAGGTTCCACATACTGTTCAGCTGCCTTCTCAACAGTGTCAGCATAGATTTTAAGAAAGTCATTTTTCATGGATATCGGTACATAACCCTGTTCCCTGTATCCTGCTGATTTTTCTTCCCAGTTCTGAGTTCCCCATTCCCGCACATCATCATCTGCCACAAGCATGTATGCAGCTGTAGGATATTTATTTCTGCTATCCATTGCATAATTCATCATACTGGTATCACTGCCGCTGTTTCCAAAGGCAAGAACAGGTCTTTTCCCTATTTCTCTTTCTATCCAGATTGTCTTGTTGGCATTCAAATTTTTCTGTAAGAAACCTCCTGTAAATACAAGCTCATCACCATCGGCATATTTATAATCCATATTTGAAGGGATATCCTCGTTTCCTTTTACTTTTACCTCGAACTCTGTTCCGATAATATGAGACGGCGAAACATACTCGCTGATAGGCGAATTTGCAACTATGGCTCTTGTGGTGGTGCGCTCAGTTCCGCTTACAACATAAATAGTGAATCCATTGTCATAGAGGTACTTTACAAGCTCAACCATTGGCAGATAGAAGCCGTCAATGTAGCGCATATTCTTAAAGCTCTCCGTCTCCTTCTGACCAAATTCCACAGCATAATCATATAGTTCCTGAACAGTCATTCCGGCATAAGTCTTAGCAAAGTTTCTTGCCAGTTCTTCTCCTGCCGTATAGCCGGGTCTGATTTCAGCTGCCACTGCCTTCATTTCATCCGATACTTTTTCGGGATGATCCACAAGGCAGTAATTGATAAACATCATCGTGTCATAATAAGTATAATAGGTTTCACAGGTCAGGGTTCCGTCCATATCAAATGTAACTATTCGATCCTCTTCCGGAATGTAGTTTTTTGTATCATTTTTATTCGTAACCTTCGAAACGTAGCTTCTAAGGCTCTCTGCTGCCTCCGAATCAGCTTCCCAGTTTTCAGAAAGAGGTTTAGCAGCTGCCTTCCCACACCCTGTAAATCCAATACATCCAACTACCAGCAAAGCGACAAGAATTATTGATAATATCCTGCTGCCTTTTAGAGATTTTTGAACACCATTTGCTTTATTCATGCCTTACATCCCTCCATTAATAAAATACTTTCTTCCATCTTTCCTTTTCTGTATCAGAACACCGTCGAAACCGACATGGTATACTACCCACCTCTTTATATCGGCATAATTATTGAATTGCTTTACATTAAATCTGTTTATAATTAGATGCAAGAAGGCCGGAGGATTGAATTATAATACAAAAACACCCCAGGACAATTGTCCTGAGGTGTAATAAGTCGTATTTGATTGTCCAAAGACGTAATGCGTTGTGAAACGATTCACCGGGGCACTCTCGCACATAGCGCTCGAAAACGTGCCCATAAAACATCCAAAGGGATGTTTTATCTCTTTGAGAACCTTTTCACTGCCTTAAGTACCTTGTTTTTGGCATTTATGGAATGAGTTGCTGTTTACCTGCTGCGTACGGTAGAAAGCTCAGGGGTACTGTATGCAGCTGATGGCAATTTGAATAACTGTGATCAAAAAT
>CAJOPI010000340.1 GCA_905236275.1 uncultured Lachnospiraceae bacterium
ATAAGTTATTTATCTACAGTTCCTTAGTACAGTATGCATAAAAAATCATACAATCCATACTATATATTTTAACTACATTCGGGGTAAAATTCAACAGTTGATTTTTTGAAATATCTGTGAAGCTTGTACAAAATTAACAGATATTTAACACGATTCTCACGACATCTTCATTTGAAACAGGTCGGGGGTTGCCTGCGAAAGTAAAATCTTTGCCTGCTTTTGAAACAATAACAGGGAGATTGCTTATCACCTCTTCTTTTTTTATGGATAAATCTGTCAATTTGAGGTTGGTTCCGAGTTCATTCGAGAGGGTCTTTATCGCATTAAGAAGTTTTCCTGCCGCAGTTCTGTCGCTGTCAGTAAAGTCTGCAAAATTAAGCTTTTTTGCAAGAGATGCATATTTAGTGCAGCTTCTGCTGTCCTCCATATTGAAGACAATTGCCTCGGGGAGAAGAAGAGCATTGGCGAGACCATGGGGAATATGGAAAACTGCTCCTATCTGATGCGAAATCGCATGACTTATTCCGAGACCTGCATTCTGGAAAGCCATTCCCGCCATGCTGCTTGCTGCAAGCATTTCGTGCCATTCGTCAGCAGTTGCGGTCTGTTTATAGCACTTAGGCAGAAGGGCAAAAATCATCTTTACTGCGTATTCCGAAAGTGCATCGGTAAAGGCATCAGCATGATTTGCAACCAGAGCCTCTACAGCGTGAGTGAGTGCGTCCATTCCGGAGTTTGCCGTTATCTTGGGCGGGCAGCTCATTACAAAGCGCTCATCGAGCCATGCCTCATCGGGGGCGATTGAGTCATCAACGACGGAGTCCTTTGTATTCGTGTCGGTATCTGTCACCACTGCAAAAGAAGTTACTTCCGAGCCGGTTCCGCTTGTGGTGGGAATCGCTGCAAAGAAGGGTCTTTCTGCTCCTTCCAGCTTTGACGCATAGTAGGCGATAAGCTTTGCAGTATCTATTGCTGAACCTCCGCCGATTGCGACGATAACTGTCGGTGAAAATTCCTTAAAAGCCTTAATTCCTTCTATTACCTTATTAAGAGGCGGGTCCGGAACGATTTCCGTATAAATTCCGATAGTATTTTTTGCCGAAAATCTCCGCTCATATTCATTTAAGAGGGGATGCCCCTTCAGGAAAGAATCCGAAACGATCCAGATTCTCTCGCAGGAGAAGCTTGCTATCCTCGCACTGATATCATCATGACATTTAATCTCTGTATGTATCCTGAATCTTCCCATTGTGGTCTCCTTTTTAAAATATGATTAGCGAAGTTTCGCAGCGAAAGCGTCCTGAATTGGATTTGTAAATTTGAGCAACGTCACTATTTGATAGAAAAAGCACCGGCGAGAACGCAGCGTCTTTCGCGGGCGAAGTTCCGCGCGGTAGTTGTGCCTTCGCCTGTGGGAGTTGCAATGGTGAAAGTTGTCGGACCTTCGGCTCCGAAACCAATACCTGCGTAGGTAGGAGCGTTCTTAACAAAAATGGAAGTCTGGAGAAGCCTTGCAGCCTTATTCAGTCTGTCAACATTTTCAGAGTGCATGGAAGCCGTATGATGAAGCCCGTTTTCGAGTTCAAGAGCAATATTCAGGGCGCATTCAAAATCAGGAACCCTGATGATAGGGATGATCGGCATCAGCATTTCGATTTTTGCAAAAGGGTCTTTCTCAGTTGACTCTACAACGATAAGCCTCGGCTCACCACTGAAAGCAACGCCTGCGTCAGTAAGGATCTTAACTGCACTTCTTCCTACGTAATTCTTATTTGGTGTCTGCTTCGGTGTAACCGTAAGTGCTTCGAGCTTCCTGATGTCGTCGGGGTTCGTGATATAAACAGCACCATTCTGCTGCATATTATAAACAAGATAATCAGCAATGGAAGAAACTGCGACGATATTCTTCTCTGCAATGCAGGGAACATTGTTGTCGAAAGAGGCTCCGTTTACAATGTCTTTTGCAGCCTTCACGATATCGGCGGTTTCGTCAACGATCGTGGGAGGATTTCCCGCACCAGCGCCTAAGGTCTTCTTGCCTGAGCGCATTGCCTGATCTACCACGCCGGGACCACCGGTAACAACGAGCATATTGATGCCCGGATTTGTCATCATTTCCTGTGCTGCTTCAATAGAAGGATTTTTGACAGTTACGATAAGATTCTCAATTCCGCTGGATTCACTTACTATCTTGTTCATAAGACCGATAAGCCACTGTGAGGTTTCCTTTGCACCCGGATGCGGTGAGAAATAAATAGCATTGCCGGCAGCTATCATTCCGATGGAATTGCAGATAATGGTCTCGGTCGGATTCGTCGAAGGACAGATCGCACCGATAACTCCGTAAGGGCAGTACTCGTAAAGTGTCATACCGCCGTCGCCGGTGAGAACCTGTGTTGCAGCGTTAAGGTCTTCAACGCCGGGGGTGTTTTCAAGTGCAATTCTGTTCTTCAATTCTTTATCATGAACATTACCCATCTTGGTTTCTGAAACGGCTCTTTCTGCCATCTCCATTGTAAGTGGCATAAGTCTTTCGCGAATTGCTTTTATGATTTTTCTCCTTCTGTCGAGAGAAGTATCAAAAAGCTTTGCCTGTGCGACATGGGCAGCTTTAACCGCCTCATCTACAGTATCGAAAACTCCGTTACTGTGAGTCGTGACTGCAGCAGAAGCAGCCTCCATGCCCCTGTTTTCAGCTGTTCTTGCAACCTCTGAAACACAGTGGGGACAGCCGCCCTCTCCGGCTATAATCTTGTTTACAATTGCTGTTACATCAAATGCTTCCATTTTCCATTCATCCTTTCTTTCTCTAATCCACTATACCAACAATTATTGCATCAACCGGTGCATCTCTGTTTTCGCTTCTCAGCGCTTTTCTTGCAGAGCTTCCCGTAGTAATGATCACCTCTTCACCGTTGCCGGCACCTATCATATCAACGGCAACGAGATGTTTGCCGTTTTCACTGCCCTCGGTTACTTCAACCTTCATAAGCTTCATACCTATCAGGCTTTCTTCTTTTTTCGTGGAAACAACGTTTCCGATTACCCGTCCAAGTATCATTTGTCCTCAGCTCCTTTTTATCCTGCTTTTGCGTCTGAAAGTGCTATTCCGAAAGGGGTTACGAATTCGGGAAATTCCGGTTTCAGGATTTCAGCAGAAACTATTTTTGAAAAGACCTCCTGAAATTCATCAAAATTTGTTGCACCGCCCACAAGGTAGACTTTCCTTACGCTTTTGCCGTATTCTTTTATAAAGTTTGCCGTTATGGTTGCCATTTTTTCAACCACAGGTCTTATTATCTGAAAGTTTTGTTTCCTTAAATTCACATCCCGTTTTCTTGCTTCTCCTTCTGCAAGAGGGATTCCGAGTGCGCCTGAGAGAACCAGCGTCATCTGGGTTCCGCCTGTCGGTTCATCAGCGGAGAAAACCATTTTTCCTTTTTTAAATATGCTTATTCCTGTTGTTCCGCCGCCTATATCAACTACCGCACCATCGGTAACGTTCATGGCTTTTGCAGCAGCTTCGGGTTCGTCTATTATTTTAAGGACTTCCATTTCGGCTGCTTCTATGACGTGTCCGACAGCGTTCCTGTTATTCCCGATTGTTCCGGGCGGTATCGCACCTGAAGCGTGTGTGAGTTCTATTCCCAGAACTTCTTCAGCCTCGGCTTTCAGTTCCCGGACTATTTTCACTGCTTCGGAATATTTTACGACCAGTCCGTCACGAACCACATCAGCGTCACGAGATGCCGCAAAAACAGGCTCACCGTCTGCATCAGCGACAATCAGTACTATCGACGAGGTTCCAAGATCCACCCCAACACTGACGGGTTCTTTTATCTTTTCGCGTTTTATTTCAGCATTATCAGATAAAACCAATTGGTGGATATTTTTCATTCTTGTGTTGGTCAGATTCATTCGTTCTTTTATGTTCATAATGTTTAGCTCTCTCTTAATTTGGACGTCATCTCAGGTCTTTTGAAAAAACTTTTTGCCGCGCAAAACCGTTTTTTAAGTGCGGTCAAAAAGTTTTTTTGCAAATTCTTTAGGACCGATTGCGTCACCTGAATGAAAACCTAACGCAGGATATCAACTATATGCGCTATGGAATCATTTGAAGCGCCGACAGCATTTCCCTCGTCAGTGTCGATGTGCATCTCCAGACTAAAATCATCTCCGATGCGGATTTCACAGTCATCGAGATAAGCAGTTCGTTCAGGACTCTCGATTTTAACGACCACGTTCTGACCGCTGTGGAGTCCTAAGAGTCTTGCGTCATCGGTCTGTACGTGAATGTGACGCTTGGCGATTATGACTCCTTTTTCTAAATAGAGTTCGGCATGCGGACTCCGTATGGTAATTCCCGGAGTGGCTTCTATATTGCCGCTCAAACGAATCGGGGCATTTATGCCGAGAGCTCTTGCATCTGTCATGGAAAGCTCTATCTGCGAATAGCGTCTGCAGGGACCTAAGATCCTTACCTTCTCCATGGAGCCTTTTGGACCGATAAGGGTTACGAGTTTATCTGAGGCAAAATCGTCTCCCTGATTCAGCTTTTTTTTCATCTGCAGAGGCTCATTGGGGAAAAGAATATCATAATCTTCCTGTGTCAGATGAACATGTTTGTTGGAAATTCCAACCGGTATCTTGATATAGTTTTTTAAGTTTGCGATTAGATTTATAACCTCGTTTTGGAGGTTTGTATTTGCTGCTTCCATTTATTACCTCTTATTACCTCTGTTTTGAATATTTATTTCTTGTTTTTGGGTCCTGATTTTTTTGCTTTTGAATTTCCGCCCTTTGAAGATTTTGCCGCTGTGCTTTTTTCATTGGCTTTCGCTTCCGCTTTGCTGTCTTCTTTTATGTCTTCAACAGTTTCTTTTACTTCTTCTTTTGCTGTGGGAAGAAGGTCTGCGGGAGTTTTTGCTTCTGTTATAAGCCCGGCTTTTTCTTCGATTTTATTTCCGGTATTTTTTTCGGGAACTGCCGGAGCTTTGCTTTCGTTTACGTCCGGTTCAAGAGCAAGCTCCAGAGTAGCTGCCGGTCTTGCAATGACTTTAGCTGAAACCATCCAGCCCTTCTCAACTGCTATGGATTTTCCGGCTGATAAGGCTGCATTTACAGCACCTACATCACCAGTCACGAGTATCGTTGTCCAGCCATGTCCCTTTGCCAGGGTTTTCTGACGGACATGAACATTTGCGGCCTTAGCCATCGTGTCACCTACTGTTATCGCTGCCACGAGTCCTTTAACTTCAAGCATTCCTAAAGATTCTTTTATCATTATTGCCCACCTTCATAAAAATCAGTAACGGTTTACAGTCAACTTTTTATCTCTTATGATCTCACCTGCTGCATAGCTTATGATGCAGTCTTTATCTATATCCACACTGCTTCCGGCAGGAAGGTTTTTTAAGTTTGCAGCTATAAGGACCGGAGATTTATGAGCGGAACTTATAAGCTGGTTTATCTCGACGATCCTTAGACCGTATTCGGATAATTTCCGCTGATATGCGGAAAAGAGCTTCCTGTAATTAAAGGAGGAAATATCCGAGAGCGGTTCAAGTGAGCTTTTCAATATCACTATATCCCTTCCTTTGACGAAACAGTCCTGAAGCAGTTCGCTTAAAGGACAATCCGCTATTCCGACGACGGCCTTTGCCTGCACGTTCAATGGAAGTGCGGTTATCAGAAGCGGGATGCTTTTTTCACTCCGTATCGCTTCCGAGCAGGTGCTGAGAACGACATCATATTCTGAATCAAGGGCTTCCCTGACCGCCTCGGAATAACGCTGATAATCACCGTCATTGACCTCGACGATGAGGAGCTTTTTTCCTTTGGCTTTTCCGGTGGATTTGCTGCCGTCCGGCTCAGTGGATAAACTTTCATTTATAAGATCACGTATCAGATTTTCCAATTCGTAATTAGTCATAAATATTTACCTCTTGTCTATTCTAAGATTATTTTGGCTCTGATAATTAGTAAAAATCTGAACTTTTTAAGTGAAATTCACTTTCAAGTCAGGAACGAGTAACTTCTGAGCTTATTCAGCACTCTCACCCTGTCATTGAATATTTCCTCGAAATGCTCTGAGATATAACTTTTGTCAAAGCGTTTTTCTGAGGACAAATATTCTTTTAAAAGTTCTCTGTCGGGAGAAGCGGCATCAAGTAAGAGCTTTCCGGCGGCAGAGGGATTGTAACGATATAAAAATCTGAAACCGGATTTTACTGCTTTTTTCTGTTCTTCGAAATAAGAACCGGTCGTTGATTTATTTATGCCCTGAAGCCGGCAGGGACAGTAAGCGATAACTACCGAAGGACCTTCGTAGGCGGCAGCCTCCGTCAAAGCGGTAAAGGTCTGCTTCAGGTCGGCAGCGATAGCAACCGATGCGACATAAACATTATCCTTGATAATATACTGAAGGGCGGGCTCCTTTGCCCTGACCCTGTTGAGGCTCCTTAAGGGAACAGCAGCTCCGCGGGGAGTGAGTGAACTGTACTGCCCTCCGGTGTTTGCATAGCTTCCGTTGTCGAGAATCAGTATATTGATATTTGCATTCTGGTTTAAGAGATAGTCGATTCCGTCAGAGTCAATATCAGCCGCCCATCCGTCACCGCCGACTATCCAGCTTACGGAAGTTTCATCTTTATTCAGTCGGAGACTTTCGCATATTCCGGCACCAAACTCCGCATTATTTTCAAAAAGCGAGCTTGCGAAAGTTGGAGCCTTACCATCCTTATCACAGCTGTAAGGAATATGGGGGTAAGAACCGCCCCAGATGGAAGAACATCCTGTTGCATTTGCTATATAGAGACGGCTTCCGAAAATTCTTGTAAGCAATGAAAGATAAGAACTTTCAGCACAGCCGGCACAGCTTCCGGGAAATTCGAGAAGCGGTCTTCTGAATGCGGCAGCTCTTGCATTTTCGGGGATTCTGTCAACTTCCCCTATGTCATTTTCCTTTGTTTTAATTTCTTTCCGGAATGCGTTTTCGCGAAGAGCTTCTGCGGAATCCTTGGGGACTGAATTTCTCAGTGCTCCGGGACTGCATACGCTGCTGCAGTTTCCGCAGCCGAGACAGTGCTCAGGAATTATCTGAATCCTGAAAAAGCTGTCCGCAACATCTTTTGAAGGAAGGACTTCCATTCCTTCTTTCAGCTCGGATTTTTCCAATATAAAGGGTCTGATTGCGGAATGCGGGCACTGGTTGACACAGGCGTTGCACTGAACGCATTTCGTGGAATCCCATAAAGGAATATCATTTGACCTGTGGGAAAGCTCCTTGTCCGACAAGCCTACGGGGCAGCTTCCGTCTTCTAAATGTTTTTCGAGAATTTCCGAAACGGAAATAATATTTTCCTCCGGATTTATTTTCATGCCGCTGTGTCCGCTGAAAGCCTTCAGGCATCCTGCAGTCAGGGATAGGAGAACAACTTCGTCCACTTTTCCGTAATCTCTGCAGAAGAGTGAGAGAGATTCTGTGGATAAGAATTTTTCCCTTAAATCGCTCTGTCCTTCGGAGAGGACGATCAGGGCTGCGGTTTTCATAATGGTATTTATGAAAGGAGCAGTCCCGATAAGTCCGGCAAATTTATCCGCATCTATAAGATAGAATTTATAGGAGGAAGGGAGCTTTAAGGTACGGAGATAATTTTTGAATCCATCTTCGTCCATAGCCGTATTTACGATAAGGCTTCCGTTTTCCTCAATAGCCGCCAGTGCCTTGGGAAGATATTCGATGGAGTAGAGTACTGCAAGGTCGGCTTTTTTTATCCTGTAGGCGGAATTTATTTCTTCTTTTGAAAAGCGGAGTTCGCTTAAGGTCAGGTTCCCGGACTTCCTTGCATCATAAAAGGATTTCGACTGCACATGAAAACCGGTTCCGGCAAGGATTTCCGACATTGCGCGACAGGCACTTACGGCACCTTCGCTTCCGCAGGCATATATTAAAAGTTCGAGGGCTTTCTTTTCCTGCTTTACTGTTTTTTCTTCCGCCTTAAGCGAAATATTATTTATATCGTCCTTTATTCCTATAGTAAATCGTCTTAAGGGAGCAGCTTTTGTCATCTCGGAAAAGACTGCCCTTATGTCAGCCGGGCTTGTATTTTTAGAAGCCAGTCCGTAACGCCCGCCTATGATTTTTAATTTTCTTTCTGAGGAATAGAGTGTATTCACGACATCAGACATAAGAGGCTCTGCACCTGCCGATATATCCCTTACGCGGTCAAGAACCGCGATATTTCGCACGCTTTTGGGAAGCATGGAAAGGAGCCTTTCAGACGGGAAAGGTCTGAAAAGGTGTATATTGACCGCGGCATTATTTCCGAAGCGTTTTTCATCTATAACTTCTTTTATCGTTCCGTTGACGGATCCCATAGAGACAATTACATTCTGGGGGAATTTAGCTCCATGATAATTAATTGCAGATATATCGGTTGAAAAAATCCGGTTAAGATCTGCGAGACTCTCGTCAAATTTATCGGCTATATTTTCATAGTCGGGATTTGAAGCTTCCTGACTTTCGAAAAAGATTTCCGGTCCAAAAGCAGCTCCATAGAGTCTGTCTTTTTTTATAGCATTTTTCCTGAAATTTTCAGCTGCTCTGATACTGTCATCATTTTTCAGATCTTCATATTCGGGAACTTTTATGTCCCTTAATTCATGGCTTGTATCGAAGCCGTCGAAAAAGTGAATCACCGGCAGATTTGCCTTTAATGCCAGCCTGTGTGCTGCAGCCGAAACTATCAGGCTTTCCTGAACGCTTGACGAAGCAATGATGACAGCACCGCTTCCCCGTACAGCCATCACATCGGAATGGTCTCCGTAAATACTAAGGGCGTTTGTGGCGAGGGAGCGCGATGCTACATGGATTACAGCCGGAAGATGTTCGCCTGCCAGACGGTAAATTACCGGTAGCATAAGAAGAAGCCCCTGCGAGGAGGTGAATGCTGTCGCAAGGCTTCCTCCGCGCAGAAGCCCATGAAGCATTCCGGCGACTCCTTTTTCTGACTGAAGATTATATATAGAAGGAACTTTTCCAAATATGTTTTTCCGACCTTCGTTTATCCATTTTTCGCAGTGTTCTGCCATGGGAGTTGAAGGGGTTATGGGATATACGGCAAAAGCGTCGCTGTAGGCATATGCGGAGTAGGCGGCGGCTTCATTTCCATCGTAGACTTTTGTTGTCAGCATTTTTGTTCTCCTGTTCAAAGATTTCGCAAGAGGTACGTACCGGCGTTTTCTATTACCCTCATTTGGATTTGTTAATCATCTACAGTTCCTTAGCCTTCGCAAACTCCGCCGGTACTTATACTATGATGTTGGGGTCAAAAGTGATGTCAGGGATTGTTCCGTGCTTCGCACTCCCACAATCCCACCCAATATTCGTGTTTTCGTGTTG
>CAJOPI010000341.1 GCA_905236275.1 uncultured Lachnospiraceae bacterium
ATGGTTCCTTATCTATGTTCAAGCCTGAGCTTTATGAAACCGGATACCTTACAGACCGCAACGGAAAGGCTCATGCGATTACAACGTCTGATGCGGCTTATCAGCTGTTTACCGCAAACGGCTTCAGTTGGGGAGGAAATTGGAAAAGTGTCAAGGATTTCCAGCATTTTGAGAAATAATGGATAAACGGTAAGAAAACGTCGATGACATTCACTATAAAGCTTGACACAGAGGGCATCAAACCCTTACAATAAGTATTGTATGAAAAGATAAACACAGGAGAGTATAAAAAGTGAGTTCGAAATTTTTGAGAAAAATTTTAATTTGTTCAGTTGTTTCATGCCTTTTAACGGTTGGCTTTACTACAAATGCTTTTGCAACAACAATCGTTCTGGATCCCGGTCATGGAAATGCTACAAAAACCAACAAGGGTGCAGCTTACGAGCCTTATAAGGAAGAGGATCTTACACTTCAGCTTTCGCAGCAGATAAAGGATGAATTGTCACAGGTTCCCGACCTTAAGGTCGAACTTACAAGAACCACCTCAGACACTGACCTTACGCTTCAGGAGCGTGCTGATTATGCCAAGTCTGTCGGTGCTGATTATCTCATAAGCATTCATTTTAATGCCTGTGAGACACATGACAGAAACGGTACGGAAATCTGGACTTCTGCATTTGGTGATAATTATACAAAGGGATATGCTCTTGGAAGCTATATTCTCCAGCAGACAACAGGTCTTGGCCTTAGCTGCAAGAATATCCGCACAAAATTAGGCTCTAACGGAGATTTCTATGGAATTATCCGAAATGGTGTGAATAACGGTATTCCTACGATTATCCTTGAGCAGTGCTATCTTGACAATCCTACAGACAGAGCCTTCCTTGAAAACGGAACGGAAGTACTCGCACATGCTGATGCATTAGGTATCTATAATTACCTTTGCACACAGTAATTTTTATTCATAAAATATTGCCCGGACGCTTTTGCGTTCGGGCTTTCAGTTTACGAACATATCAGTTGGAGGGGTTATGATTAAGTTAGAGTTCAATCTGTCTGAAGAAGGTTCCACAGAACATGCAAAAATCGAATTTTTCCTTCAGGATTATTCACCTAAAATGCCTGCCTCTTCCAAAAGAGGGCTTGTAATTATTTGTCCGGGAGGCGGTTATGAGCATCTTTCAGTAAGAGAATCCGAACCTGTCGCATTTAAGTTCATGTCTGAGGGGTACAGTGCCGCAATATTAAACTATTCAGTCGCACCTGCACATTATCCAACTGCGCTTTATGAGCTTTCAAGAATAGTTCTTATGGCTCGCAGAAATGCTGACGAATGGCATATCGATCCTGACAGGATCATTTTAGCCGGTTTTTCTGCCGGCGGACACCTTGCCGCAATGTTGGGGGCTCTCTGGAAAGAGCAGTTCCTTAAAGACTATTTAAAAATAGATGATTCAGAGATTCTGCGCCCGAATAAGATTATTCTATCATATCCTGTAACTACGTCAGGAAAACGCGGACACATTGAATCCTTTCATAACCTTCTTGGGAATAAGTTTGATGAACTGAAAGAAAAGCTTTCAATAGAAAAAATTGTCAATGCTGATTTTCCGAAAACTTTTATATGGCATACTTATACAGATAGGTCGGTTCCTGTCGAGGGCTCACTTTTACTCGCAATCACATTGAGAAAATTCAAGATTCCCTTTGAACTGCACGTTTTTCCGGAAGGAAATCATGGACTTTCGACTGCTGACAGTATGACTTCTGACGGTGCACCCGAAAAGGTAAGGGAGTCTTGTTCACAGTGGATTTCGCTCGCATTAAAATGGCTTGAGCTTTACTAAAAATTTTTATCCTATAATGCATAAATATACATTTAATACTTGACGGATTTTACTTGATGAGTTTTAATAGAAGAGTATATCAAAATTTTTATGTTTTTTCTTGAGGGAGGAAATTGTATAATGAGAAAGAAAATTATGTCTGTGATCATTGCATCAGCTATGATTATGTCTCTTTCAGCATGTGGTTCGGGAAGCAGTTCAGCAGCTTCCACAGAAAAGGCTTCTGAAGCTGTATCCGAAGCAGCAGAAGAAGCGGCAGCCGGAACAGAAAATGCATCGGCCGGAGGTAAGCTCGTAATGGCTACCAATGCTGAGTTTCCGCCTTACGAATATCATGAAAACGATGAGATAGTAGGAATTGATGCTGAAATTGCAGCTGCAATTGCAAAAGAACTTGGCTGTGAGATAGAGATAGAGGATATTGCTTTTGATTCTGTCATTCCAGAAGTTACAAGTGGTAAGGCTGATTTTGGTATGGCAGGTATGACTGTTACTGATGAAAGAAAGCAGAGTGTAAATTTCTCTGATACCTATGCAGTTGCTAAACAGTCGGTTATCGTTAAGGAGGATTCCGACATTACCGATATTGATGGTCTTAAAGATAGAGTTATCGGTGTTCAGACAGGAACAACAGGCGACCTTTATGCAACAGATGACTACGGAGATGGAAATATCGAGCGTTACAGCAAGGGAATGGAAGCAGTACAGGCTCTTTCACAGGGAAAAATCGATGCAGTAATAATTGATAATGAACCGGCAAAGGTTTATGTAGCTGAAAATACCGGTCTTAAGCTTCTTGATTCGGCTTACACAGAAGAAGAGTATGCAATCTGCGTTGCACTTGACAATACAGAACTTCTTGACAAGATAAATGCAGCACTCGCAAAGCTTAAGGATGACGGAACCATTGATGGTATCGTTGCTAAATATATAAAAAGCGAATAAGGAGCTGTCAATAAATAACTTTTAAGGAAATCCGGAAATATGTTTGAAAACCTACAAAGTCAGTTTATATTAAATTTCGTAGATGATGACCGTTGGAGATATCTCGTCAACGGTCTTCTCGTGACTCTGAAAATCACCTTTTTTGCAGCTCTCTTAGGTCTTCTGATCGGTTTCATAATAGCAATGATCAGAGGTGCTTATCAGGGAACGGGCAAATACAGGCTTGCCAACTCAATTTGCAGTCTTTACCTTACGATCATCAGAGGAACACCGGTCGTAGTCCAGCTGATGATAATATATTTTGTTATTTTCGGAAGCGTGAGGATTGATAAATCGCTTGTGGCAATACTTGCCTTCGGAATTAACTCGGGTGCTTATCAGGCTGAAATTTTCCGTTCGGGAATACAGGCTATTCCACGTGGACAATACGAGGCAGGCCGTTCGCTTGGCTTTTCCTATAAGCAGACCATGCTGACGGTAATCATGCCTCAGGCAATAAAAAATGTTGTTCCGACGCTTTTGAACGAGTTCATAGCACTGTTAAAAGAAACTTCCGTTGCAGGCTATATTGCTCTTGAAGATCTTACAAAGGGCGGAGACATTATAAGAAGCCGTACCTATTCGGCATTTATGCCGCTGATTGCTGTTGCTCTTATTTACCTGCTTTTGGTGCTTTTGATGGAGCAGGGTGTTAAACTGATAGAACGGAGGCTGCATAAATATGACAAGAGATAATATGGAAAAGCCTCTGCTTGAAGTACAAGGGCTTATAAAGAAATTTGACAGAAGAAATATACTTGACGGCATTGATGCGAAGTTTTATAAGGGCGATGTGGTTTGCGTTATCGGACCTTCCGGTTCGGGAAAATCAACATTTTTAAGATGCTTAAACAGGCTCGAAGAACCCACCGGTGGTCATATAATATTCGAAGGAACAGATATCTGTGATATTAATACGGATATCGACAAGCACAGACAGAAAATGGGTATGGTTTTCCAGCAGTTTAATCTTTTTCCGCACATGACGGTAATGGATAATCTGACCTGTGCACCGATTAAGCTTCAGGGAAAGAGCAAGGAGGCTGCACAGGATAAGGCTCATGAACTGCTTGAAAAAGTCGGTCTCGGAAACAGGGGGAAGGACTTCCCTGCAAGACTTTCAGGCGGTCAGCAGCAAAGAATAGCAATTGTAAGAGCTCTTTGCATGGAACCTGATGTTATGCTTTTTGACGAGCCTACATCCGCACTTGATCCTGAAATGGTCGGTGAGGTGTTAAATGTTATGAAAGACCTCGCCGAACAGAAAATGACCATGATTGTTGTTACGCACGAAATGGGATTTGCAAAAGAAGTTGCCAACCGCGTAATGTTCCTTGACGGTGGTAAATTCATAGAGGAAAACACGCCGGAGGAATTTTTTGCACATCCTCAGAATGAACGAACCAAATTATTCTTAAGTAAAGTTTTATAAGAAAATCTTATAAGCCGTTGGATGATAAAGTCATTTGACGGCTTATTATTTTGAAAAATATCTGCGATATGGATTTTAGATTACGGATTTTATATTTTTAGTTAAAAAATACGTACAGTTAACATAATGTATTTATGTTAACTGTACGTGAAAATTCGCGCCTGTATTCCCAAAAGAGTATTACAGATACCAATTTATATCTTTCTATTAAATGCGCGTTTTGCGTAAAGATATTGTAAGCTTTTCCTTATCTTATATATATAAGTGATGTTTTCCTGAAAGCCGTAATTATGCGGATAATTCCGGAATATATCAGTCCGATTGCAAATATATTTACAGCTATATTTATTTTTTTAATAAATATCAGACAACAGGCTGCAAGAATTAAATTGCCGATTCCATGACTGAATTTAAGTTTCCATGACCTTGCACCAAAACGTCTGGCTTCCATAGCCCGTAAAATATCCACAGCACCTGTAAGTGCATGAATGCTGACAAGATATGTAAGCAGGTAGATTTTTGGCATATCGATGAGTGATGCAGATACAAGACCGAAATCAAAAAGAATAACGCCCTTATATAAAATCATCCTGCCATTTACCATAAATCTTGCCATTGTAAAGTAATAAAACAGATATTTAAGCCCCATGAACGCAAACGTAAGTGATAACAAGGACACAGCCGCCCTGTAGGCATCATCCTGGAATGATATCATTATCATTCCATATGCAACCATGATAAGCCCTATAATAATCTCAGTAATTCTTTTTATTTTTGTCATATTTTTCCTTTGAAATGCCTGCCAGTAAATTTTTGGATTTATAGATTCTGTTTGTTACCATGCTTTTCTGAGCAATGGCAGCGTTTATAAATTTCCCTAAGAAAGTATCCTTTTTTTCTTCCTTTGACGCATATATATAAGCCTTCTGGTATTTTTCAAGATCAAAATCTTCTATTTTCTGTCCTGACAATTCTTCTCCGAATTTCTTCCAGTCCTCTGAAGCATTTAACTGTCTTTTTGCAAGAATTTCCTTTATTCTGTCTTTGTATTCAGTTATTGCTTCAAAATCATAACTGTCTTTTTCAAAATATAAAATATTGCCCCTTAAATATTTCATTGCGTATATCATCTGACAAAAAGCTTTAAGATAGTCTGCAGGATTATCTTTAATTATGTCCCTGTATTCACCCCACGCCGGCAGATATCGGTATCTTGCAAAACTATAGTCAGGCAGGTGTCCTGCTCTCCCATGTCCCAGATTCATTATGGTATTCTCATCATGCTGCGTGAGTGTATTGGTATATATACTGTTAACAATATCATCCTCCTGAGAAGCGGTATGACGGAATTTTATTGCTTTTTCAAAAAAACGATCACCATTTTTTAAAATCTCATAAAACTCA
>CAJOPI010000342.1 GCA_905236275.1 uncultured Lachnospiraceae bacterium
AAGAAAATCCGGGTAAGCCGGTAGAGAGTATCACTATAGTATGTATGGGGCACGAGCCGGATCTAAAAGGTGCGTTGGAGCAGGAATTATCTGATTATATATTGGACATACAGATAACGGATATACTTCGTGACAAAGCAGATCTTCAGCTTAAGCGTGAAGCAGAAGCTGAGATAGTCAGGGAAGGTGATAAACTTGTTATCCGAAATTTTTATCCCATGAACCTTATGCAGAAGCTGTCGCTTCAGCGGGAGTATGTGGAAGAATGGAGACAGTTGGTTGATTCCGTTATGATAGACTGGAATTATGACGGTGTGGTTATGCAGCCGGCTGTTACGGATGTTCCGGGAAAGAATGAGGTGGTGAAAGGCATTTATGACATACCGGAAAATTGCGGTACCATAAAAGTAAAGATCACAGACCTGCTTTCTGAGTCCCTGGAAGTGGAGGTGCGTTAAATGGCTGCAGAATTTGATCAGAATTTTTCATTTAATCAGCAATTGTGGTATTACTATTCCGTGAACAGAGGAAAAATCCGTTCAAGATATAATGACCTGACTAAGAAGTTTCTTGCATACAACGACACGGAAGAAAATCCGGAGGCTTTTCTTCGAAAGCCGCAATTTGAGGCACTGGAGACGTATGTGTTCTTAAAGGAATTTATGAATAACAGACAGGTCTATGAAATCTTTGATGACTGGCGTAACAGGAAAGGAGATTTTTCGGATGCTTCTTATTATTCCGTGGACAAGGTTGGGCAGATGCGTCTCTTTGATGCCCCCACAGAGAAGCAGACAGATACCCTTTTTAAGCAGATGAAAAAATATAGGGAGGAGTATCCCAATTATATCTATGCCCTTACTATGGGATTAGGGAAGACCATCCTTATGGCTACCTGTATTTTCTATGAATTTCTGCTGGCAAATAAATATCCTGCGGATAAGAGATTCTGCCATAATGCGCTTGTATTTGCACCGGATAAAACGGTTCTGCAGTCACTTAAAGAGATAATGACATTCGACAAGACGAAAGTTGTGCCGGAGGAGTATGCCCGTCTGCTTGATGCAAATATCAAGTTTCATTTTCTGGATGATTCGGGGACCATACTGCATACGATAGATGATTCGGATTTCAATATCATTATTTCCAACACGCAGAAGATTATTGTTAAGAAAAAACGCAAGGAAAGCAGCCTGGGGCAGAAGCTTTTTGACGGCAGTGATTCGCTTCTTTCGGCAATATACGGAACAGTAGGGGAGGATGAGGACTCTGATGTGTGGGATGATACTACACTTATGGATAATCAGAGGTTTAAGAAGCTCTGCAGGCTTCCTCAGCTTGGTGTATATGTGGATGAGGCACATCATATTTTCGGGGCTGATCTGGAGAAACAGATACGTTCGGGAGGAGCAAATAAGACAAGTCTGAGAGATACTGTAAATCTTCTGGCTGCCAATACATCCATTGTTGCCTGCTATAATTATACGGGGACACCCTATGTTAAAAACCAGCTGTTGCCTGAGGTGGTGTATGCTTACGGTCTTCGTGAGTCTATCTGGAACGGGTACCTAAAGGATGCAGATACCCTTGGCTTTGAGAATGTTAAGAACGAAGAATTTCTCAGGGCGGCGGTGACTACATTTACAGAGAAATACTGTGATAAGACTTATGAAGGACTTAAACCTAAGCTTGCTATTTATGCGGCAGGTGTTGAAGAGGCGGTAACAGAGGTTAAACCGGCACTTGAAAGGATACTTGCGGAGCTTGATATACCGTGTTCAAGTATTCTGGTAAATGTGGGTGATAATAAATATACCAAGGATGAGGATATAAGGAATTTCAATAATCTTGATGTTCCCGGATCCGAAGGAAATGAGAAGCAGTTTATTATCCTGGTTGAGAAAGGGAAAGAGGGGTGGAACTGCCGGTCTCTTTTCGGTGTGGCACTTTTCCGTAGTCCTAAGTCAAAGATATTTGTTCTTCAGGCTACCATGAGGTGCCTTCGTGCTATTACGGATGAGCGTCTTACAGCTACGGTATTTCTGTCCAAAGAGAATTTTGACACCTTAGATGAAGAGTTGCATAAGAATTTTAACATGGAAATAAAGGATATCAAGAATCCTTCAAACGCTGATAAAAGCAGATATAAAGTGCATGTTCTGCCGCCACCCCGTACTATTACCATGAAACGAGTCTGGCACGAATACACCCTTAATGAAAAAGGCTATTCCGAACCGGTGGATTTTAAACTGGCTGACATAGATTTTTCAAGATATGCAGGAGTGATTTATGAGAATGACAGCATTGCTATAGACGGTACGGTTAAAGAGGAAAATGCAGATCGGTTTAAGGAAAGCATGAGGTATAGTGAGTATTCTGTTGTCGCTGAGGTGGCGCGATATCTGAATATTTCATGCATTCTTGCGGAAAGAATATTAAGGGAATCCACAGAAGGTATTGCTGCGGTATTGGATGCAGTTAACCGCTATAATGCTGTTTTGGATGATCATATCATTCCCGTGGTATTTCATGCCCTTTTTGATGTAACTTCGGAATTAAAGACGGAGGAAAAAGAACTGGTATTACTTCGTGAACCGAAGGATGCAGGCTACTACGAATTTTCTGCAAAAGATGAGCTTGTAATGACGAACCGTTATCCGGGTTTCACCCCGGAACAGATAGCTAAAAGCTTTCATGCAGATACGTATTGCTTTGACTCTATACCTGAAAAAGAGTGTTTCTTGCAGTATCTGCAGAGTAAAAAAGTCAGAGAGGTTTATTTCACCGGTATGTTTACTTCTAATCAGGGAGATCTTTTTGTGCATTATTATGATCCTGACTCCGGCAGGGTACGGCAGTATTATCCGGACTTTTTGGCAAAAATGGAAGATGGTTCTTTTCAGCTTATAGAGGTAAAGGGTGATAATAAAATCGATGATGTTTTAGTTAAAGCTAAAAAAGAGGCAGCAGAGGAACTGGCTATAGCAAGTGGCGTGGAGTATCTGATGCTTAAGGGTAGTGATATAGTTAAGGGGCGGATAATATAAAACAAAACATAGTTATAATATTGGAGTGGGAAAGGTAGTTACAACACGCAAAAAATACGTGTTGTTTTTTATTGTACAAACAGATATCTATAAAGCGATTATTTGCAATAAAAACACAAAAAACCTAAATAAATAGTTGAATGGTCGGTCTATAAGTACTATAATAATTTTACAGGTCAATTGCAAACCGAAGTTCTGGTTTGCAAAACTAACTGCCGGAATTGATTTTTTTGCAAAATATATTTCCGGAATTATTGACAACGGGAACTTAATTTTTCAATTTACGTAATAATTTTACAGGAGGATTGGAAAAATGCTTTTACAATTTTCAGTGGAGAATTTTTTGTCTTTTAAAGAAAAGAATGTTTTTAGTATGCTACCGACAGCAGATA
>CAJOPI010000343.1 GCA_905236275.1 uncultured Lachnospiraceae bacterium
CACCACGAAAACACGAATATTGGGTGGGATTGTGGGAGCACGAAGTGCGGAACAATCCCTGACATCACTTTTGACCTTAACATCATACCTATAGAATAGAACTACATACTCCCAATCATTATAACATATCCATCGTGCATTATTCAGCAGTTTTCACGTCTTTTTTCATTTCGTCCTCTATAAAATCGCATCTCAGGCTGAGCCAGTCCTGAAGCCAGGTTACCTGACTTTCCCAAGAGTTATCGTTATACACCTCCGATACCTTATTGCTCTCGGGTTCATCGAGAACGTCCCACCTGATGAAGTTCATTTGAGCCGCGCGCGACATTTTCTCCACGCGTTCAGGTATGCTGTCTGCCGCCCTCCTGAAAGCCTCTTTCACGCCTCCGTTCTCGTAAACCTCCCTGACTGCGCGAAGAAAGTTTTCATTTTCAAAAAGTGGCACGTAATAGTCCCTGACTCTTGCAGTCCAGCCATCCGGCCATATATAATCCTCTTCAAGAAAAGGCATTTCTATGATACCTGCGGTCCTGTCATAGTCCCAGGCAGGTCCCATAAACATTTTCTGTTCAGCCGCCGACCATCGAAGATAAACACTTCTGCCCGTCGGGTCTGTTGTCTTCGAAAATTCCTGAAGCCAGTAATATCTTGCAAGGGAATCCAGATCCATTATCGAAAGCTCCGAATCGCTGTCATAAAGCTCATTCATCGCCTCCATAAGATACTTTTGTGAGCGTTTGATCTTCTCGTAATCCTCTGCGTCTCTAAGTTCTCCGTATAATTTCTTGAAGTTCCCCTCTCCTTCGGCATAAGGATTCTCATAGGCGAGAAAGGAATTTTTATCCGCATCCATGCCTATCCGGTATAAATAATCTCCGTCCCCGCTTTTCACCCTGTTTTTCCCGTTCTCGACCTTTTCCGCAAGCGAGTAGGCTCCGCGGTATTCACCGTTTATATAAAGATTGACTTCCCTAAGTTCAGGAGTATATTCAAGTCCCATATCGGCTGCAAGATCAAGAAAGACCTCGTTCCTTAAGAGGGAAAAATCTCCTGCGTTGGCAAGCAGCACCCATGTCCTTGCGTCTCCCATTTCCATAAGGTCAATATTTTTTTCAAATTTTATCTGATATGACTTTTTATCCTCTTTCCATGAAGTGTTTCCTCGCCCTCTCATCTCAACGATGCCTTCGACAATTTTACCATCGGGATCGTCCATCGAAAATTCCGCCTTGGTTCCGACCTCATGCCTCCCGGAGTCCTCAACCTCTTCCAGCGTTGGATAACTGTCGTAGATGGCAAGATTTATCGAGGGGAGATCCGACTGAACAGCCCTAACTTCAATATCTTCTACTTTCATTGAACCCTGCGTAAAATCGTGTCTGAATCTACCCAGCTTATTCCCCTCCATATCAGTCGTATAAAAGACGATATTCGACGCATCCGCCGTCTCAGGAAGGAAAATATAAGCCTCATTACCCTTCATGTAAGCTTCTATATCAAAAAACAATCCGGGGTTCTCAGCAGCCCTCAGAAGAATTCCGGAATGTTCATCATCCTCTTCTGTTTGTATCAGTTTTTGCGGAAAATACTGTCTCAGGGAAATATATCCCGAAAACAGTATAAGAAGAACACTTATAAAAAATACGATTATAAATGTCCTGTCCGGCTTTCTCTTCTTATTTTTCATGTCAGATTATTATTCTTCTAAGAAATAAGCCCCACTGACTTTCATCAGTGGGACTTTAATATATACAGATCCGAAGGCTCAATCGCAATCACGAACTATTTTTCTTACCTTAAGGACTGAAGGAGGAGCAACCGAAAGCTCATCCACACCCATGCTAAGGAAGGTTTCCGTTAATGACGTATCTGCTGCGAGCTCACCGCAGATACCTGCCCATATACCGGCAGCATGCGCATTATCAACAGTCATCTTGATAAGACGAAGCACTGCCTCATGGTGTGTATCGCAGAAATCATCAAGAGCCGCATTCTGACGGTCAATCGCAAGCGTATACTGTGTCAGATCGTTCGTTCCTATACTGAAGAAATCAACCTCTTTTGCAAGCAGATCGGTAATCACAGCCGCTGCCGGAGTCTCAATCATGACACCCTGGGGAGCATCCTTGTAAGGCACACCTTGCTCGTCAAGTTCAGCCTTAACCTCTGCAACGATTTTCTTTATCTGGCTCATCTCTGACATCGATGTGATCATGGGATACATGATGCAGATATTTCCGTAAGCTGCCGCACGGAAAAGCGCACGAAGCTGCGTTTTGAAAACCTCGGGTCTTTTCAGGCAGATTCTGATAGCCCTGAAGCCCATCGCCGGATTCTCCTCGTGTCCAAGTTCAAAGTAATCACACTGCTTATCGGCACCGATATCCAATGTGCGGATAATGACCTTTTTACCCGCCATAAGCTCTGCAGCCTTGCGATAAATCGCAAACTGTTCTTCCTCTGTAGGATAGGTTTCCTTTCCAAGGTAGATAAACTCACTCCTGAAAAGCCCGATTCCGCCGGCATCGTACTGAAGCGCGGAGGCTATATCGGAAAGGTTTCCGACATTCGCATAAAGCATTATGCTTTTTCCGGACTTTGTCTCGGTGGGCTTACCCTTAAGCTCCTGAAGAAGCAGTTTTTTCTGGTTCTGCTCATCGAGCAGAGCCTCGTAAATCTTCATTGTTGCCTCATCAGGATCAACGATAAATATATTCTTATCAGAATCCAGAATTCCCGTCTTGCCGTTCCAGCTCTCATTCACATCTATATTGATGATTGCCGGGATGTTCATGGTACGTGCAAGGATTGCCGTATGTGAATTGGAAGATCCTTTTCTCGTAACAAATGCCAATATCTTGGATTTATCAAGCTGAACCGTCTCTGAAGGTGTGAGGTCGTCAGCAACAAGGATCGAAGGAACCGACGCATCGACCGAAGCCTCGCTCTCTCCCGTAAGTATCCTGATTACACGTTCCGAAATATCCTTTACGTCCACAGAGCGCGCCTTAAAATACTCGTCATCCATAGAAGCAAAGGTCTCTGCGAAGTTGTCGCCCGTAACGGCTACGGCATACTCGGCATTCATCTTCTGAGCTTCGATAATATTAAATACCGAGTCATTATAGCCATCATCCTCGAGCATCATGGCGTGGACATCAAAGATTTCCGCGTCGGCCTCGCCGATTTCCTCTTTTGTCTTCGTATAAAGGGCTCTCAGCTGGCTGATTGCCTCCTCACGTGCTGCTTCATAACGCTTCTTCTCGCCTTCGCTGTCCTCGGTATGCTTTCTTTCGACAACCTGTTCCTTTTTACCAAGATAGGCAATCTTCCCAATTGCAATCCCTTCGTAGATTTTCTTACCAGTATAGCGTTCCATTAAAATCAAATCTCCTCGACATTCAGGGTTTACAGGTTTTCTTCCATGAACTTCTTAACTTCTGCAAAAGCTGTCTCTTCGTCTTCGCCTTCTACGGTAACCTTAACTACGGCATCCTTCATAACACCCATAGCCATAACTGCCATAAGTGCCTTTGCACTTGCTGACTTTCCATTATAATCAATCTTGATGTCGCTCTTGAACTGCTTTGCACATTTTACAAGAAGTCCTGCCGGACGTGCGTGCAGTCCTACTTCATCAGTGATCTTATACTCGAATTCTTTCATCTTTTTGTTCTCC
>CAJOPI010000344.1 GCA_905236275.1 uncultured Lachnospiraceae bacterium
ATACGGGGGCGTGCATCAAAGCCATGTCCCCACCTTTGCGCAAGCGCAGGTGTGAACAGGCTTTTTGCACTGGAATCATAAATAAAAATATGATATCAGTTAAGCAGTCCGAAATTTGTCATTGCTCTCTTAAGTCTCTCAAGATTATCCGGAAGCATACTGACAAGCGGTTTTCTTAAAGGTCCGACCTGCATTCCCATAAGATTCATTGCGTGCTTTACCGGAATCGGGTTCGTTTCGCAGAAAAGTGCCTCTACAAGCTCAATCGCATCAAGCTGCATCTTTGCAGATTTCTGAATGTCTCCGTTCAGGTAATTCATTACAAGATCATGCATATAACGAGGAGCTATATTGGATACAACCGAAATAACTCCGAGACCGCCCAATGAAAGAAGCGGTACAACCTGATCGTCGTTTCCCGAATAAAGCTCAACCTCGGGACATATAGCCTTAAGCTTTGCAATCTGGGAAATATCGCCGGAAGCTTCCTTTATACCGACAATGTTAGGCACTTTCTTTACAAGCTCTGCAACTGTCTCAGGCTCAATATTGATTCCGGTTCTTGATTTTACATTATAAAGAATTACAGGAATTTTTACAGAGTTGGCAACTGTGCTGTAATGATCTATAAGACCTGCCTGTGTGGTTTTGTTGTAGTATGGCGTAACAAGAAGAAGCGCATCAGCACCTGCCTTCTCAGCTTCCTCTGAAAGATATACCGCGGTTCTGGTACAGTTCGAACCGGCACCTGCAATAACCGGTACGCGTCCTCTTACCTGCTTTACCGTAAATCTGATACAGTCAAGATGTTCCTCTTCCGTAAGACATGCTGACTCACCTGTTGTTCCGCATATTACTATAGCGTCAGTGGAATTGCTGATCTGAACCTCAATGATTTCTGCAAGTTTATCGTAGTTTACATCCCCGTTAGGTAAAAAAGGTGTAACTATAGCGACCCCTGCTCCCTTAAAAACTGACATCTGACTCTCCTTTCAGAAACTTTACCGTTTCAAGCTTAGTAATCTCTCCGGCACACCTGACTATCTCTTCGCCGGCATTTATGCCAGTCATTATTATGCTGACATCTTCTCCCTTTGCCTCAAGCAACTCATGAAAATCATCCCATGTAAGAATGTCATTATCGAAAAGTCCTAAAAACTCATCAAGAATCAGTAAATCGCAGCCCCCTGTTGACAGAACCTTTTTTGCAAAATTTACACCATTTCTGATATTTTCGGTCTCTTCTCTTCTCTCTTCATCGTTCAGATCTTCAAAAGGTCTTTCCGACTTTTCAAAGCTGAAAAGCTTTATCTCAGGTTCGAGCTTTTTCAATATATCGAAGCCCCCGGGTGTGTTTCCTTTGAGGAACTGTATTATCACTACGCTCTTACCCCTGTCGGCAGCCTTTATTCCCTGTCCTACTGCGGCGCTTGTCTTGCCCCTTCCTTCCCCGCAGAAAACCAGTATTCGACCATTGTTCATTGTAAAAATCCTCTTGTCTGCCTCTTTCTGCTTTTTTCTACCTATAATTTTGATTAAAACGTCAACAGTGATATCAGGGACTGTTCCGCGCTTTGCGCAGCTGTGCATACACTCTCACTACGTTCACTAAGTGTTCGTAGTATCCCACAATCCCACCCAAATTCGTGTTCTCGTGGTGCTGCGCCCCACATCACACTCATATTTGGGCGGGTCATAAAGTCATTCATCCACCGGCAAGCAAGCTTGCTTGCCATGGATACTGACTTTTGACCCCGATACCATATATTAGCATAGTGCGATTTCTTTTTCAAGATTTGTATTTTTTTCAAAGCATCTTTTCTGATTGAAAAAAAAAATTTTTATGATAAAATATATTAGTTATACTTGTTAATACTTAATCCTAAGGAGATTTTTAATGATTAGTTCAAGAGATGATATCCGGAATGTTGCAATCATCGCTCATGTAGACCATGGTAAAACCACCCTCGTGGATGCCCTGCTCCGTCAGAGCGGCGTTTTTCGTGAAAATCAGGAGGTTCAGGAACGTGTAATGGACTCCAACGATATCGAGCGTGAGCGTGGTATTACTATTCTTTCAAAAAATACTGCCGTTAAATACGGTGACACACGTATAAATATTATAGATACTCCCGGTCACGCAGACTTCGGCGGAGAAGTTGAGCGTATCCTTAAAATGGTTAACGGCGTTGTTCTTCTTGTTGACGCTTTCGAAGGTGTAATGCCCCAGACAAAGTTCGTTCTTATGAAGGCACTTGGTCTCGGCCTTCCTGTCGTAGCCTGCATCAATAAAATCGATCGTCCCGGCGCACGTCCGAAGGAGGTTGTTGACGAGGTTTTAGAGCTCTTCAT
>CAJOPI010000345.1 GCA_905236275.1 uncultured Lachnospiraceae bacterium
GTTATATATTCTTCATAAGATTTATCGGAATACATTTTTCTCAAAACGGAAATATCAATATACATGCTCATTTGGGAGGGATTACCAAATCCCTGTTTGCTTTCGTAAAAACTTCCGTTATAACCAATAGCAGAATCAGAGTTATTAGAACGGTCATCTATACGGAATGATATATCAGGATTTTTGGAACAGAACTGGCGGTAATAATCAAGTACATCTCCGTCCGATGGAAGGCTATTATCCGGTTTAATTTGCGAAACACCAGAGGATGATGAATACAAATAATCCTGTTTATTTTCGATTCGCATAAAAACTCCTTTAGTTATGGATAATTTTGCTTATAATGTGATCTGTTTGTACATGAGTATCAACATCCACATGGTATTTTCTTTTTTCTACCGAAGAATAAAATCTTTTACAATTTTTCTCACATAAAAAGTAATATCTGTCTATTGCATGAAAGTATTGATGCACTTCATCATCAGGAACTGTGGATTTACATCCAGGACAAAGTTTTCCGGGACCATAGCTCTCTCCTCTTATAGAATAACGTGACTCATATCCATAATTCATATTTTTACAGTTGCATCTTGGGCATCGTTCAAATCTCGGAGTATATATCGTTGCTGCATAACAAGGAACAAATACAAGAGTAACGAATAGCGAAATAAAAACTAATAATGCAATGGTTTTTTGTAAAAGTTATTTCCTTTCATTGTGTACCTCCTCGTACTCGAAAAACGTTTAATTATTTTCAACTCGTATATCGGATAAAAGCAAGATTTCTTTGTAGTAAAATTGTATTTTTATTGTATTTCAGAGCGTAAATCAATAAAAAAGTTTTTTGTATACAAATGTTTATATTTAGCAAGATGTATATTCGACTAAGTATATATGGCATGGAAACATTATCTAGGCATATTGGGACGGTTTTACCGGAAAGAGAAAACCTGTGGTCTGATGGGTATTTTGCAGCGTCAATCGGTCAGGTATCTCAGACTACCATCGAACAATATATTGAAATCAGGGATAGTATTAAGGTTTACAAATCCAACACTCTTCACATAAATAAGGTTCGATAACTTTTTAAGGCTTGGAAAGATGGTAATAATCAATGACAAGTGATAAAATTCTAAGTATGAGCGTTTTGCTTAAAAATATTACAGGCGAGAGACGATTATGCTGGAACATAAGAAAATTCAAAAGCTTGATGATTATTTTAACGAATTAGCAAAGAGGGCCGAGAAGGGTGTTTATTTTTACAGGATAAATTCCTACTCGGCAGAGACAGCCGGATTTATAAAAAAATACTATGACCTTGCGAGGAAAACGGGCGTAGTGATTGAAGGGAAAATTGCAAATCCCGATGAGAAAAATCTTGCTTATTATAATGAGATAATGGGCATGGATTTCGAGATGAGCAGCGCCTTTATAAATAAGAGCATGAAAAAATGGCTGCCGAGAATGAACGATTATCAGCGACAGAGTGTTGCGGAGTCTGTATACAGTTCCCTTGAGAGAATGGCTAAGGCCGGCAAGACCGAAAACATGCTGAAAAACGCATATATAAAATTCATGTGCTGGCTTTATTATAAGTTTGAGCGGATAACGAACAGGCTTGGGGAAAATACCGTTCCGAAAATACTCTACGAAGGCGAGATAGGCAGCTACGAGCTCATGCTGATTTCCATACTTTCGGATGCGGGCTGCGATGTGGTGCTCCTGCAATATAAAGGTGACGCGGCATATCTTAAAAATGACCCGGAGTCAAAGCTTTCCTTTGAGTATAAGGATAATAATGGGGTGAGCTTCCCGGAGGGCTACTGCTTAAAGAAGGTCAGGGAAGAGCTTCAGACTGATGCGAATAATGAGCGGCTTTATGGAACGCTGCCCCCCATAAAAAACTGCACAAATGCATGGATAAGCGGAAATCTCTTCGAGGATTTCGAAAAAGCGGTGACTGTCAGGGGAGACGACAGGAACTTTTATTATAACTGCTTTTACAGGGTGAACGGCGTTGAGGATAAGGTAACTTATGCTAACGAGCTTCTTAAATTTCAGCAGGAGCTAAAAAAAAGCAAAAGAAACATAGTGATAGTAAATTCGTGTATAGAGCGGCCGACACCGGAGGAAATCGCGGGGATAAAGAGGGAAAATTACGAAAAGCAGGAGCAGATGCTAATGGGGCTCTGCGTAAATCTCAATTTTATCTCTGATACTGAACTCAGGAGAATAGTCAGGAAGAATTTTATAGACAGCATTATTGCGGAGTCGAAAAAGGCAGGAATGAACTTAAACAGGCTCAGCAATAAGGCGGTTTACCTGCTCTGCTGGCTCAGACGCTACTGGAGTGCCTTGCTTCCGAACTGGAAAATGCCGGAGACGGGCTGCTTCATTTATATGGGTGGCTGCAAAAATGAAAACGAGGCAATGTTTCTAAGCTTCCTTGCAAGACTGCCGGTTGATGTACTCATACTCTGTCCGAACTTAAATGTCAGATGTGTTTTGGAGGATAAGCTTCTCTACGAGGTAAATTATACGGAAAGCATAGCAATGGACAGCTATCCCGAGGAAAACTCACAGCTTTCTATCGGAACGGCCGCTTATCATGCGGAGCGTGAGCTTGACAGTCTTATCTATCAGGAAACGGGCATCTACAGGAATATGCAGTACGGCAGTGCAAATGTCATAAATCTGCAGACTATGTATGAGGAAATAAAAATTCTCTGGAAGGAAGAACTGAAATACAGACCGAATTTCAGTACTGTAGACGGTATCGTAAATATGCCGGTCATCTTTGCGAAGATTTCAGGGGTTAAGGACGGGAACGTTCCGCAATACTGGCTTTCGCTAAAGGAACTTATCACGCCTGAAACCATTGTGGCGACTAAGGCGCCCTATATCAGTCCGACCGCGGATAATCCGCTGAAGGTCTGTGCTGCCGAATTTTATAAAAACGGAAGGCTGCAGCGGAAAAGAATTAAAAATCATCCGAATTACCAATATGGGATTTTGCGTGAGGAAATTCAGGATTTTATGCTTGATAAGCTGGAGTTGATCATTAAGAAGAAACTCATAAAGGGAATAGGCGAAAACGGTAGTGAATACAATGTTATCGCACAGGTGCTGAATCTCCCGAAGCCAATGCTGAGGCTTATTCAGAATTTTGACTTCACGAAGAAGAACCCGAAGTTCATCTATATAAATACTGCGGAAACGGTGATTTCGCAGGAAGACACGATATTGACTCTTTTCCTGCATCTGATAGGCTTTGATGTCCTTTTCTTTGTCCCTACGGGCTATCGGAGCGTGGAAAAATTTTTCAATGCGCAATTGCCGGAAGAGCATCAGGTCGGGGAATATAAATACGATCTTTTGGTGCCGGACCTGAATAGCATACGTCATTCGTGGCTTGACAATATTTTTAAGAGAGGTAATTAGTGTGGAAGCGGAATTTCCCAATGCGGCTCCGGCAGAGCCTGAAAATAAGCCTGCCGCTGTCAGGCAGTACGACATTTTTGCGGACAGACAGCAGATGAATGAAAGACTTGTAAATTCGGATGAGGTTGACGCTCTTGTGAGCAAGATCGAGGTTTATAATCTGGAAACGATCCTGAAGTTCGGGGCGGAGGCGGCAAAGGAGATTTCCAAAGCGTCTGACCTGATGCTTAAAAGCATGACCTTGTCGCAGTCGGAAGGTTCGGGTGAAATGCTGCATAGTCTGGCAAAAATCATGGAGAAGTTCGACCTCGGAGAGATCAGGGAGGATGATTCTTTTTTTGGCAGGGTTTTCGGGAACAATAAGAAGCAGACTGAGAAAATAGTTGCTAAATATCATACTATGGGTGAGGAGCTTGACAGGATATATGTTCAGCTCAAAGCCTATGAGTCTGAGATTAAGCAGTCGAACCGCAAGATAGCGGCGATGTTTGACGCAAATGTCAATTATTACCATGAGCTTGTAAAATATATCCTTGCCGGAGAGCAGGCGTGCAGGGAAATCGAGGCTCATATAGATAAGCGCCGTCGGGATATGGAGATTTCGGGAGACCAGTCGATAGAGTTTGAGCTGACAAGTCTCAAACAGGCTCTGCTTGCAATGGAGCAGAGGACACAGGATCTTCGTATGTCAGAGAACGTGGCATTGCAGTCTATCCCGATGCTGAAGACTATGGAGTTCAACAACTATAATCTTGCCCGTCAGATCGATACGGCTTTTCTTGTCACCCTTCCCGTATTTAAGCAGGCGATTGCGCAGGCTATCCTGCTCAAACGGCAGAAGATACAGTCGGAGTCTATGGCGGCTCTCAACAGTAAGATGAACGAGATGCTTGAAAAAAAAGCGAAGAAGAACAGGGAGATTTCGAAGCAGACCGCAGGGCATGCGTCAGCTGCTTCTGCCCGGACAGAAACGCTTGAAAGCACGTTGAGGACTATTATGAATGGCATTGGTGAGACGCGCCGGATTGAAGAAAACGCAAGGAAGAAACGCATAGAAGATCAGTCGCGGCTTGAAGCTATTAAAGCTGATGTGTCAAAAACACTTTAATTCGCCATTTTAGATAAATAATGATATAATGAAGTTTCAGGAATCGTTGAAAAAATAACAATGATTTCATAAGGGAAAAAGAAGGAGGTAATTGAAATGCCGATTAATTTGTCGAAGGGACAGAAGGTTGATTTAACGAAGGGGAATCCGGGACTCAAAAGTGTGATGGTTGGTCTCGGATGGGATGTTAACGCTTTTGATTCGGGGGCTGATTTTGACCTTGATGCGGCAGCATTTATGCTGGGGGCGAATGGAAAGTGCCCGAATGATAAGGATTTCATATTTTATGGAAATCTTGCACATGCCAGTGAGTCGGTAGTACATCAGGGGGATAATCTGACCGGTGAAGGCGAAGGCGACGATGAGCAGATACTTGTAGACCTTACAAAAGTGCCTGCAAATATCGAGAGAATAGCATTTACTGTGACAATCTATGATGCGGATAAGCGTCATCAGAATTTCGGACAGGTTTCAAATTCTTTTATAAGACTTGTTGATAATTCAAGCGGACAGGAGCTTATAAGATATGACCTCGGCGAAGATTTCTCGATCGAGACGGCTGTTGTCGTAGGTGAGCTTTATAAGCACAACGGAGAGTGGAAGTTTAACGCCATCGGAAGCGGTTTCCAGGGCGGACTTGCAGCACTGTGCGGTCATTATGGAATAGAGGTAGCATAAAATGGAGGTAGAATTATGCCTGTAAGTTTACAGAAGGGACAGAAGGTAAGCCTTACAAAAGGCAATCCGGGACTTAAGAATGTTGTGGTAGGTATCGGCTGGGATGTCAATGCTTTCGATACCGGCGGAGATTTTGACCTTGACGCATCGGCGTTTCTTCTTACTGATGCCGGAAAGGTTTCGGACCAGAAGGATTTCGTATTCTTTGGAAATCTTCAGCACCCGTCAGGAAGTGTGGAGCATCTTGGTGACAATCTCACCGGTGCAGGCGATGGTGATGATGAGCAGATAAAGATCGATCTTTCAAAGGTTCCTGCAAATATCACAAGGATTGCCTTTACCGTAACTATCTATGATGCAGAGAAGCGTCATCAGAATTTCGGACAGGTGAGCAATGCCTTTGTAAGAATATACAATGAAGCAAATGGAGAGGAGCTTCTCAGATATGATCTGGGAGAAGACTTCTCGATAGAAACGGCTGCGGTTTTCGGAGAGCTTTACAAGAATGGTGACGAGTGGAAGTTCAACGCCATCGGAAGCGGCTTCCAGGGCGGACTTGCAGCACTTTGTAATAATTACGGAGTAGATGTAGAATAAGGAGTTTACAATGTCTATCAGTTTACAGAAAGGACAGAAAGTTAATCTGTCAAAGGAGAGTGCCGGTCTGTCGAAGATAATCGTTGGACTGGGCTGGGACGCAGCAGAACAGAAGTCAGGCGGCTTTTTAAGCTCGCTTTTCGGAGGTGCACCGCAGGCTATCGACTGCGATGCCTCCGCGATAATGCTGAAGAACGGAAAGTTTGTCGATAAACAGGATCTTGTTTATTTCGGAAACTTAAAGCATAAGTCAAAGACCGTAACCCACATGGGAGATAATCTTACAGGTGACGGTGAGGGTGATGATGAGCAGATAGTCATCGAGCTTGCAAAGGTTCCTTCGGAATACGACAGGATTGTTATCGTCGTAAATATTTATTCGGCGGTTTCGAGAAAACAGCATTTCGGAATGATAAAGAATGCCTTTATCCGTCTGGTTGATGCCAGCAATAATAAAGAAATCTGCAAGTATAATTTAACTGATGATTATCCCGGAATGATGGCTATGATTTTCGGTGAGGTCTACAGACGCGACGGTGAGTGGAAGTTCAGCGCCATAGGTCAGGGAACACAGGACCCGGGACTTAATGAGCTGACCGCCAGATATAGGTGATTTAAATGATGTAAAAAGTCACATCACAAGAATACGATATCCGGCGTTTGACTCCTAAGTGGAGTAGCGATATCAGGAGGACTAAAATTTTGGATAGGGAAAAACTAATAAGTGGACTTACTGAGGCGGAGGTGTCGGATAGTAAGTCGAAGTTCGGAACGAATGAGCTGGCAAAGAAGGAGACGGAGTCGCTCTGGTCGATGTTTATAGGTGCTTTTGACGATATATGGATAAAGGTGCTTTGCGCGGCACTTTTGCTGAAAATCGTGCTTGCGGTTGTCGGAAATTTCGTGCCGGCTCTTGATGGCGATAATGATGTTGTCGAGATAATAAGTATCGTGCTTGCGATAGCACTCGCGACAGGCTTCAGTACCCTCTCGGAGTACAGAAATACTTCGAGAAGTGAGGCTTTGCAGGAAGAATACAATAAGACCTTCGCAAAGGTAATGAGAGCCGGAAAGCTTGTAAATATCCTTACGAGCGAGATAGTAAAGGGAGATACCATTCTTATTCAGGCGGGAGACAAGGTTCCCGTAGACGGACTGCTTTTTGAGGGAAACGTAAAGGTTTCGCAGGCGGCACTTAATGGTGAGTCAAGAGATGAGAGCAAGAGGGCGGCTGACTCGATGGAAGAAGCGGAGTCAACAGACTATGCTTCGACATGCAAGGTATTCATGGGTTCGGTCGTAACATCAGGTGAAGCCTACATGGTCGCAACGGTTATAGGTGATGCTTCCGAGCTGGGAAAGATAAACAAGGCACTAACGGATGATTCCGGTGAGGATGAACGTAAGGATACCTCAAGCCTTAAGCTTGAAGTCGTGGCAGCGGGTATCGGTAAACTCGGTGTTTCGGCAGCGGCAATCGCAGGTATACTTCATGTAGCACTTTCACTCATGCGCTCGGGGCAGGACGTTACTCTTGTAAATGTGCTGCTCCTCTCGGCAGAGGCGATAATGCTCATGGCTTCCATCGTTATCATGGCAGTTCCCGAGGGACTTCCGATGATGAACAGCCTTGTGCAGTCCATGAATACAGAGTCGATGTACAAGAAGAATATCCTTGTAAGCCATAAGGCGGCATTTTCTGATTCGGCTTACATGAATGTTCTTTTCAGTGATAAGACAGGTACGATCACAGAGGGAAATCTTTCGCTGGTAGAGTTTATCACAGGTGACGGTAAAATCTGCAGCAGCATTCCCAATCAGGAATTTATAGAAGCCATAACCGTCAATAATCTTTCAAAGGTTTCGTCCGAAGGCAAGCCTATCGGAAGCAACAACATGGACAGGGCTCTTCTTGCCTATGCCCTGAATAACGGCTACAGCGACGGAAAGAATGACCCTGAGAAGGTTGCGGAAGTCAGCGGCTTTGACTCGGAGAAGAAATGCGCAACGGCGACGCTTAAAAACGGCGTTGTTTACTGGAAGGGCGCAACCGAGAATATTATAAATGAAGTTACCGACTATATGCTTCCGGACGGAACGGTGAAAAATTTTTCGGCAGAGGATAAAAAGGCTGTCGAAGACATGATGCATGAACAGGCAAAGAGAACCATGAAGCTTCTCTCTGTTGCGAAAAAAGCAGACGGAAAGACAACGCTTTTCGCAGTGCTCTGTCTTCGTGACAACGTCCGTACAGATGCCATAGAGACAGTTGAAATCCTGAATACGGCAGGCATTCAGGTGGTAATGGTTACAGGTGATGCGGAAGAGACCGCAGTTGCAATCGCAAAAGAGGCAGGCATATTTAAGGATGAGAAGAATGATGTCGTATTGACACATGATGAGCTCGAAAGCCTTTCCGATGATGAACTTAAGGAAAAGCTTCCCCACCTCCGCGTAGTCAGCAGGGCGAAGCCGCTTGACAAGAGAAGACTCGTAGTGCTGTCACAGCAGCTTGACAATGTCTGCGGAATGACCGGTGACGGTGTAAACGATGCTCCCGCACTGAAGCAGGCTGATGTCGGTTTTGCAATGGGTGACGGAACCGCTGTCGCACAGGAAGCCGGTGACGTGGTCATCCTGAATAACAGCCTGACCTCTATCAAGGACTGCGTGCTTAACAGCAGGACGATGTCGAAGTCGGTCGGAAAGTTCCTCATTTTCCAGCTTACTGTTAATATAAGCACACTGCTTATGAATATAATTGCGCCGATGCTGGGCTGGACGGAGCCCTTCTCGATCGTGCAGATTTTATGGATAAATCTGATAATGGACACTCTTGCAGCCATGGCATTTGGCGGTGAGCCTATCCTCAACAGGTACATGAAGGAGCAGCCTGCAAAGAGGACCGACAATATTCTTACAACTTATATAAAGTCAGCGATCGGAACAAGTTCGGTATTTATCACGCTGGGCTCGATACTTATACTTGAAGACATTGCAGGTATCACGACCTTCGTTACACCTGACGGCTGTGCCAATCCCGAGCTTTACAAGAAGACCTTTATGTTTGCCTTCTTTATTTACTCGATAATCTTTAACAGTCTGAATACAAGGTCAGAGCGATTCAATCTCTTTGAGCATATCAGTGAGAATAAGAACTTTGTCCTTGTTATGGGTGCGATCTTTGTTTTTCAGACCATAATCATTGAGATAGGCGGAAACGTATTCAGCACAATGATGCTTGCGCCAAAGGCTCTTTTTGTTTCTATGCTTCTTGCTTTGCTGATAATTCCGGTTGACCTTATCAGAAAAGTCTTTATCAGGAAATGAGTATAAAATGATACTATTTACAGATCTTGACAATACGCTTATTTATTCCTATAAGCATGATATCGGGACTGAGAAAAGAAAGGTGGAGCTCTGTCAGGGAAGGGAAATTTCCTATCTGACGGAGCACACCTTTGCTCTTTTAAAAGAAATTAAGGAAAAAGTTCTTATAGTGCCGACAACAACACGTACAATAGAGCAGTATGAGAGGATAGATTTCGGTCTTGGAGGATTTAAGTTTGCACTTACCGTAAATGGGGGCATTCTCTTAATCGACGGGAAAAGTGATGAGAACTGGTATAAAGACTCACTTGAAGAAATCACAGAAAGCCGCGAAGAGCTGGAGCGTTCCTTTGAAATGCTGGATAAGGATACGAGACGCAGCTTCGAACTGCGCTTTATAAATGACCTTTTTGTATTTACCAAATGTGAGGAAGCCGAAAGCGTAACTGCTGAATTGAAATCAGTTCTGGACGGCGGACTGGTTGACGTATTTTCAAACGGGGAAAAGGTCTATATCCTGCCGAAGAAGCTGAATAAGGGCAGGGCTGTGGAACGCTTTATGAAATACCTGTATGAAACAGGCTCAATCGCCGCCGGTGACAGTGAATTTGATGTCTCGATGCTAAAAGCCGCAGGGCTTGGTATTGCTCCGGCAGGTTTCAGGGACCGTTTCGGGATTGCGGCAGACGGTAATGAGATTCTGGAAATGCCTTCGGACAGGCTCTTTTCGGAAGCCTTTCTGGAGGAGATAAAAGTCAGGATAGCGCAATGGGCAAACATCAATGACGTTTGCTATAAATATAGGTCAAATATCACAAATGAAAAAACGGCAATAACAAATACATATGGTAAAAGTGATTAATAAATACAATTTTAATACAATATTCATATTGCGGATTGGATAATTGTGTGATAATCTATACATAAGTTAAAAATGAAGCCAATGAGAGATGAGAGCGTGGCAGGAACCAGCGGAGAGCTGCGTTACTTAACCACGCTATTTTTGCGCCCTTTTTCGGGTCGTCAGGCGTGGCTGCCGGTTCTTCACTTTTTGGAGAATGGAGAGATTCAATTCATGCAGAATTTTTTCGAGCAGATTGAAGATACGCCGATCATAGCGGCAATAAAAGATGATGAAGGACTGGAACTCAGTCTGACAACGGATGTGGGTGTGGTTTTTGTTTTGTATGGGGATATATGTTCCATAGCGGATATCGTGCAGAAGCTGCATGATGCCGGAAAAACGGCAATGGTACACATTGACCTGATAAATGGTCTGAGCCCCAGGGATTCGGCTGTGGATTTTATCAAAAAATATACTTCCGCAGAGGGAATCATAACGACCAAAAGCGCACTGATAGGGCATGCAAAGGAGATTGGTCTCCACACTATTTTAAGGTACTTCGTGCTTGACAGCATGGCACTTATAAATATAGAGAAACAGGCGAAGCATGGGGTGGTGCAGCCTGATTTCATTGAGTTTCTTCCGGGAGTCATACTCCCGGAGCTCATTAAGAAGATCAATGCGATCAGTCGTGTGCCTGTTATAGCCGGAGGACTTATTTCAAACAGAGAGGAGGTCATGAACGCTCTCAATAATGGCGCGGTAGCTATATCAACCACGAACCGCAAGGTTTGGTTTATGTAGCATAAAGCTTTTAATTTAAGGAGGAAATATTCTTATGGCTAAGTATGTAATGGCGCTTGATGCAGGTACTACCAGCAACCGTTGTATCCTTTTTAATGAAAAAGGCGAGATGTGTTCAGTAGCACAGAAAGAGTTCACACAGTTTTTCCCGAAGCCCGGCTGGGTTGAGCATGATGCCAACGAAATCTGGCAGACACAGCTTTCAGTAGCTCGTGAAGCACTGAAAAAGGTGGGAGTAGCTGCTGAGGATGTTGCAGCAATTGGTATTACTAACCAGCGTGAAAC
>CAJOPI010000346.1 GCA_905236275.1 uncultured Lachnospiraceae bacterium
CGGAAATATTCGGACGGCATCTTATCGGTGTGGCTACGGAGACGGGGCTTGACCACTGGCCGAATATTTACTGCGGATTATTTACGGTTTTTCTTTTGAGCCTTTATTTTGCCACAAGGAAGGTTGCTCTTAAGGATAAGATAGTGGATATTTTCGTAATCGCTTTCTTCATCCTGAGTTATAACCTAAACCAGCTTAACTATATCTGGCATGGTATGAATTATCCTGACTCACTTCCTGCAAGGCAGTCATATCTTTATATTTTATTTTTGCTGACACTTGCATATGAAGGATTTATACATCTTCGGGATTCGGGCAAGATTGCCTTCTATACTTCGATGCTTGCAGCCGCAGCAGGGATTTTTGCCTGCCTGATTCTTGACCATGATGATGCCTTGAACAAGGATACGCTCATTTTCAATATAAGCTTTGCGATAGCATGGTTTGCATTTTTCATGATTTATCGTGAATTGAAGAAGGCAGACAGGGATTTGAATTTAAGTTTTGCGGTGATTCTTGTATTTATGGCTGTAGAGCTCACAGCGAACCAGTATTATACAAACGGACATTCAATATCGAGGACGGATTATTTCAAATCCTTTGATGCCTACAGGGAATTGAATGAGACCGTCGAAAAGCTGAATGAGACAGCAGATGACCCTCTCGGCAGGGTGGATGAGATAAAAAGGAAGATACGTAACAATTCCATGATGATCGGTTTTTCCTCGCTGTCGTGTTTTTCGTCCACGAATAATGGTCTTATAAAAAAATACTGTGACAGATACGGGCTTCAGAACAGCAGGGTATTTTATCTGAATGAGGGCGTGACTCCCATTTCGGCAGCCATGATGGGGCAGCATTATACGCTTGTGCCCTCGAATGCGGGCTGGAGTGCTGATGATATCGCGGACAGGATTTCTTCCGCCGGAGGTGCGGAGCTTTATTCGTTAAAGTATACGCTGCCGGCGGGATATGTAGTTCATACAGACTCGAATGCCCTTTTTATGCCTGTTTCGGACTGCGATGATATTATCAGGGGAGACAAGACGGGATTTGGCTATGGTTCGAATCCTCTCAATCTTGAAAATGATTTTCTCTATGAACTGGGTATCGGGGAAAAGGCGTTTGAACTTATCGAGCATATTGAGAAGGAGAGTGCGAAGTCGTTTGAAATAAGCTACGAGGCTGACGAACACCTATATCTTTATGATACCGCCAAAACCCCGTCTGACGTAAAGGTTATTTTTTCTGACGGAAGCAATGACCTGACCTATGCCTCGAAGAAATATAAGTATGTTCTTGACTTGGGATACCATAAAAAAGGAACCGTAGTTACCTTCAAGCTGTCTGATGGAAGCTCGGGCAAGTTTGATTTTAAGATTTACAGGATGAATACGGAGGCGGTCAGCAGCTTTACAGGGATGATAAATTCTTCGGAAAGGCTTGTCGATGTCGAACGTACTGAAAGAAGTCTTAAAGGTGATATTGATATGAGCTCTGCCGGTCATCTTGTGTTGCAGATTCCCTATGAGAATGGCTGGACGCTTAAGGTTGACGGAAAAGAGGCAGAGATAGAGATTTTTGACAGTCTTTATATAAGTACGGCGTTGAACGAAGGACATCATACGGTCGAACTTGTCTTTTTCCCTAAAGGATTTAAGGAGGGACTGATAATTTCCATATCGGCGGTTCTTCTTATTGCAATTTCATTCTTTATGGAAAGCAGATTCGGAAGGAGCCTTATTTCGGCTGTTTCTCCGATTTCACAGCCTTTTGACGAGTTGGCGGAGCTGAAGGCACTTCAGGAGCTTGAAAGGGAGAAGGCTCGCGAAAGAGAGCGTGAACGCGAGAAGGAGGAAGAGGAACGGCAGAAGGAGAAGGGCAAGGATAAAGATAAGAAAAAGAAGGAAGATGATATTCCCGGTGATCTGGTGGGAGTATAAAAAATCAGGCACAGTTTTTGTGCCTGATTTTTTTAGCTTTGACTGATGGGATTTTCTTCGATATATTTTTCGAGTATTCGGGCTGCGCAGGCGCAAAGCTCGGGGCAGGGGCGTTTCTTGTAGTATTCATCGGTACGCTTCTCAGGGACAGGAAGATCGCTTTTATGGTCGAGTCCTAAAAGTTCACGACATATGATGGAACCGTTTTCCTCCCTGAACCTCTTTGCAAGTTCCTGTACCCTTGCATAGAGTTCCTTTTTTCCTTCGAAATCCTTTGGGTCGTTATAACCGTAGAGGATTCCGAGAACAATGAAGATTCCGCTGACGGTTCCGCACACCTCCCTCAGACGACCCATTCCGCCGCCAAAGGGGGAGCTGAGTGCCAGAAGCTGCGCCGAATCCATGTCGTAGATATCGTCAAAGGCCTTCACAACTGACTGTGCGCAGTTATAGCCCTGCAGAAAGTTTTCTCTTGCCTTTGCTTCATGGTTTATATTATCCATTCTGATTCCTCCGGTAATGATTATATAGCAAACGTCATTGACGTTTGCCCATTGCGCCGGGTGCAAGCCGCTGAAAGCGGCTAATTTCCAAGTGCACCCGGACGCATCTAAAATTATTTCATTTGTTGCTCAACTCATAGTATCAAGTAAGGTTCGCCGAGTCAATAAGAATGTGTTGTTTGCAGAGGCACCGCGGTGCAGTCGCAGCCACATTCGTGGCAGTATTCCAGAATGGATAGGAAAAAGAATAAGATTTGGGAAACTGCTGCCGGAAGGCGACAGTTTTTTTTGTTTTGAATTTTGTACACAAAAAAGCGGCGGTAAGGTAAACAAGAAGAGGGATTTATCCGATAAATCTATTGAAAAGTTTCTATGGGGAAAGTGTGGCATAGCGTTGGGCTGTGCGTGATGATTTGCCTGCGGTGAGGTTGGAGTCATCGTTTTGAAGAGAGAAGATTAGCGTTGTTTTGCATAGACCTTTGGAGAAGGCGAAAATCGGGAAAAGAGAGGTTTTAAGTTATGGCTAAAAAAGTTACTAAGAAAAAGAAGCATCTCAGAATGAAGAGGGGAGTACGTCGCACCATAGCTACATTGCTGATGGTTACGGCACTGATTGTTGCGGCCATTCCTGCGCCGAGTCTAAGGGCTGAGGAGACACAGTCGGATAATGGATCCGGAGAGTCTAC
>CAJOPI010000347.1 GCA_905236275.1 uncultured Lachnospiraceae bacterium
ACTCATTTATCTGGAAGCCGCTTACTGTGACCATCACATCTTTGTTCATCTACGGTTATATTTCTCCTCGATTTCCTGCTCATCTCTCAGATGATAATATATACTAAGCTCCTGTGTATCAATGTGGAGCTTTATAACTTCAACAGCCTTGTCATTGCTTCCATGTTCAAAAGCATCACAGATCATATTGTGCTCTGTAACGAGATGATCATACTCTGTTGTATCCTTGAGATACTCATACTTATATCTGAAAAGCTGTTCCTTCAAGTGGTGGAGAATATCCTCTATCTTGCTGTTTCCTGCATAATGAGCAATACGGTCGTGGAAAATGATATCTGTCTCGGCAATCCTTATAACGTCACCGGACTTAACCGCTGAAGAAAAGTCCTCATTTGCACGTCTCAGATCATTAAGCTCGTCCATGGTAATTCTTGAGCAGGCAGCATTAACCGTAAAGGTCTCAAGTGTACGTCTTACCTCAAGCATCTCCTCAAGCTGTCTCTCATTTATACTTGCAACATGTGCACCACGTCTGGGAAGAAGAACTGCAAGTCCTTCCTGCTCAAGCATACGTATTGCCTCACGAACGGGAGTCCTTGATACTCCAAGTCTCTCTGCGAGCGCAACTTCCATAAGTCTTTCACCGGGCTTTAATTCCCCATGAAGTATCTGAAGTCTCAACTGGTTGAAAACAGTGTCCCTCAGCGGAAGAAATGCGTCGTTGTCTTCCTTGATATAATCATATTCAATAACCTTCTTTACCATGCTTCTACCCTCCTAAAATATTGTTTATATGCCACTAACAATTATTTCCTCATTACTATATTTATTTTTCATGAAAGCTTCGGCTTCTTTAAGCTTCGCTTCATTGTCAAACAGTGCAAATACCGTCGGACCGCTGCCGCTCATGAGCGTTCCTGCCGCCCCTGCTTCCTTCATATCCCTCTTTATCTCATCAATAACCGGAAGCTTTGCTATTGTCACACTTTCAAGCACATTAGACAGCCTTTCGGATAAGGATACGAGGTCTTTCCTGCCCAGTGCTTCAAGTACGCCGTCAACGTCTGCATGCGGCGCATTTTCCAAGTTGTCAAAAGCTTCATATACCTTTTTTGTGGAAACCCCGACTCTTGGTTTCACAAGAAGCACTCCGCATTCCGGCATCCCACCTTCCGCCTTCGTAAGAATCTCTCCGATTCCTTCAGAAAGCATCGTTCCGCCGCTGATACAGTAAGGCACGTCCGCTCCGAGCTTCAGTCCTCTCTCCCGCAGTTCATTTTCTGTCAGTCCTAAATCATATACTGCGTTCATTCCCTTCAGAACCGCCGCGGCATCACTGCTTCCGCCGGCAAGTCCTGCCGCCACAGGAATACGCTTTGTTATCCTGATATCGGTCTTTTCCCTAATACCGAATTCATCGATCAGGAGCCTTGCGGCCTTCCATGCGAGGTTTGACTCATCATCCTTCACAATATCCGAGTCGGTATAAAGACTTATCAGACCTTCAGCTTCGGGGAATTTACTGATTTCAACCGTATCGTGAAGCTTCAGACTCTGCATAACCATTCGCACCAGATGATATCCATCGGAACGCCGCCCGACTATATCCAGCGCGAGGTTTATCTTTGCATGCGCTTCGATTTTCATTTCCTACCCCTCATAAGGAACCAAGAACCTGTTCATAAAAATACTGTTCCAAATTTCAAACATACATGTATACATTTTGATACATATTATCGAAAATGTCAACCTTATTTTTATAAAAAATTTATTTTTACAGTAAAAGAAATATATAATGACATTTGCTACAGCACGAATATACGATAGAATTGCACAAAATCATTACATGCTTCATTATATCAAAAAAATATAAATTTGCATACATTTTATTTTATACATTTTTTAGCATTCTTCAGAAACGATTCATAAAAGCAGGTCTTTTATGACTTCGCTTGCTATGACCAGTCCGGCGGCAGACGGTGAAAAGGCAATCGAGCCAGGAGTGCGTTCTTTTGTCAGCGGTGCAGGTATTTCATCCGAGAAAACTACCTTCAGCTTCTTCACACCGCGCTTTTTCATTTCCCTGCGCATGACCTTCGCAAGCGGACAGACGCTCGTTTTATAAATATCCGCTACCCGGAAGCGGCTCGGGTCCATCTTGTTGCCTGCGCCCATACTGCTTATCACCGGTATTCCGGCTTCCTTGCATTTCATGATGATTTCTATCTTTGCAGTAACCGTATCCACCGCATCAACTACATAATCAAACTCCTCAAAATCAAATTCCCCTGCATTCTCCGGCAGGAAAAAGACCTTCCTCACCCTGACATCCACCTCGGGATTTATATCAGTCATCCGCTCTTTCATGACATCGACCTTATCCCTTCCAACGGTGCTGTGAAGCGCAATTATCTGCCTGTTCAGGTTCGACAGGGAAACCGTATCCTTATCAACAAGCTCAAAATGACCTATTCCCGTTCTTACCAGTGCCTCACAGACATAGCCGCCTACTCCGCCGACGCCAAAAACAGCAACCTTTTTCTTTGATAGTTTTTCAACTGCTTCCCGTCCTATAAGAAGCTCTGCTCTTTCAAACTCTTCCAACATAACTTAATCCTATCTTATTCTATACAACATATTAATTGACTACGGGAAATAATTGCGATATTCTAAATTTATCTATACACAGCTTTTTCAAGGGGGTTTTTATGGCAGCTTCAAAGAAAAAAGATACGATAAAAAGCGAATTTCATTTTCAGACACACGGAAAAGATCTTACCGTTGAAGACCTGATAAAGAGTGCCAAAGAAGACCTCGCAGGTCGTGATGACATAAATCTCTCGGAGTTAAAATCCCTCGAGTTCTACATCAAACCCGAAGACTCAAAAGTATACTTCGTCGCCAACAACGACACTTTAGGTTCCATTGATTTATAATAGTTTATAATACTTATCTCAGGCAGTTGTATGGTCTGTCAACACCAGTTGCAGAATAATGAGCAACTCTAAATGAGAGTCGTGGAAAACGCCGGAACTTGCACCGCGTATTTTGCGGTGTTAGTACCGCTGCGTTTGACTCCGAAGCGGAAGCGGCTCTCATTAGATTGTTCTTTATTCTGCAACGTCACTTCATCCAAAACTTACGGCTGCAAAAAACCAACCTTTTTATAAACCTTCGCAAGTGTCTTATTGGCAACCCTTGAAGCCTTTGCGGCACCGTCGCGGTAAACCGACTCAAGATAAGACTTATCCGCAATAAGTCTTTCAGCCTCCTCCCTTATCGGGCGGAAAGTCTCGATAACCGCTTCCCCGACAGCAGGCTTGAACACTCCGTACCCCTGTCCTTCGAACTCCTTCTCAATCTCCTCATGAGTCTTACCGGTAACAGCCGCATAGATATCCATAAGATTGGCAACCCCGGGCTTATTCGCCTTGTCGTAACGCACACAGTTTTCCCTGTCGCTGTCAGTTACTGCCCTCTTAAACTTTTTCGCGATAACCTCCGGCTTGTCCATAAGGAATACACAGCCCTCCGGTACAGACTTGCTCATCTTGTCGCCCGGTGTGGTAAGACCATAAATCCTTGCGCCCGCCTTCGGAATATAGGGCTCCGGAACGGTAAATACTTCGCCGTAGAGATTATTGAACCTCTCTGCGACCTTCCTTGTAAGTTCAACGTGTTGCTTCTGGTCTTCTCCGACCGGAACGAGGTCCGGCTTGTAAAGAAGGATATCCGCTGCCATAAGCGAAGGATAAGTAAAAAGTCCCGCATTGATATTATCCTGATGCTTCGCGGACTTATCCTTAAACTGCGTCATTCTCGAAAGCTCGCCAAACATAGTATAACATTCAAGCACCCATCCAAGCTGTGCGTGAGCAGGCACATGAGACTGCACAAAAAGCGTGTTCTTTTCAGGATCAAGACCACAGGCGATATATTGCGCAAGCTGCTGTAAGGTACGTCTCCTGAGCTCTGCCGGCTCCTGTCTTACTGTTATTGTATGAAGGTCTGCCATAAAATAATAGCAGTCAAATTCCTCTGCCCTTGCAGCCCAGTTCTTTATTGCTCCGAGATAATTACCGAGATGCAGATCCCCGCTCGGCTGTATCCCAGAAAGCATTACTTTCTTCTTTTCTTCCATATTGATTCATATTCCTTCCTGATTTTTCAAAGCCTCATTCTATTTTACCCTTTTTATAATATAAATCAATAGTTGCATGAACCGTTAGTCTGTAAAAAAACACAGAATTCCCACTTCATGTTCTTACGCAGCCAGCAGCAAGGTGCTGGCTGCTAACTGAACAGTAACTCGAAACCACCGTTCCTATTGCAATGACGTTTCAGAAGTTTGACATTATCATTATTCCGGTGTTAGAATTGTTACAATAAAACTCATAAATGCCAGCCCATTATCCCGGCTGCCTGTGAACGCATCACATGATACACATAATACGGAGGTAAGAGATGAATCTGCCTATATCCGTCTGTCTGATTTCCAAAAACGAAGAAAAAAACATTGAGAAATGTCTTACAGCCCTGAAAAAGCTTGCCTGTGAGATAGTCGTAGTTGATACCGGCTCTACGGATGCAACTGTAAATATTGCTGAAAAATATGCCGACATAGTTGGTCATTTCGAATGGATCAGCGATTTTTCGGCTGCAAAAAATTATTCTGCTTCCCTTGCCTCGAACGATTTTATCCTTTCGATTGACTGTGATGAATTTCTTGAAAGCTTTGACCCTGAAAAGCTTTTATTAATGATTGGCTCCCAGCCCGACAGTCTTGGAACGATTGCGTTAAGAAGTATGGTGGAAAGTTCTGACGGAAACGGCAGGAACTGCGTCAACGAGCGTATAACCCGTTTCTACAACCGAAAATTCCATTCCTTCCAGGGTGCTGTTCACGAAACACTCAGCCCTCTTTTCGGGGCAGAAGATCATTCCTATATAGACCTTCCCCTTTCGTTTCTGCATACAGGCTATGAATCCGCTTCTTATCGCAGCTCCAAGGCTAAGACCTACCTGGATATGCTGCTTAAAGAGCGCAGCGAAAAAGGTTCTTCTGCATACAACTGTTATCAGATTGCCAAATGCTACCGTTCCTTAAAGGATAATTCTTCAGCTGCCGAATACCTTTCCGAAGGACTTTCCTTCGACTTAAATCCTGCCCTGAATTATGTTCAGGAAATGGTTGAAACTTACGGATATACCTTATTAGATCTGAAAAGGTTCGATGAAGCCCTTGGGCTTGAAGCAGTCTACACAAGCTTCGCAGTTCGTTCTGACTTTGTATTCCTTATGGGTCTTATATATATGAATAATGGTCTTTTTGATAAGGCTCTGAATGAATTCGAAAAAGCCTGCAGCTTTAGCAGCTTCTCCGTCGAAGGCACAAATTCATTCAAAGCACGCTACAACATGGCTGTAATCTATGAAGTAACCGGAAGAACAGCGCTTGCAAAAAAATACTACAGAATGTGTTCTTCCTACGCTCCCGCAATCGCCCGCCTGAAAGAAATCGGTTAAAAAAGCGTCTGTGTTATTTCCATTTTCTTCATTCGATCCCTCTGTATTCTGCCTCCTTCCTTATATATTGAAGCATAGGCGGAAGATCCTTGAGTTCTATTCCTCCGTCCCTCAAAAAGCCTATCATCTTGCTTATGTCACGCCTGTAAAGCGGATAATCATGCGCACTATGGGCTTTTACCGCCCTCACATAATCAGCTCCGAATTCTGACAGCAGCACCTCTTCTATATAAAGCGGGACGGGGATTGTTGCCGTCTCAAAAGGCATATCTACTGTTTTTAAGCACCAGTTCTTTTTGACAATGCTTTTTCTGTTTTCCAATGCAAAAAATATAAAGCGTATCAAATCCTCCGAAGCTGAATCTGCGTACCTTCCGGCAATTTTTTCTGCATTGGCACCAAGTTTTTCCAGATTTTCAAAATCATAGTCGTTTCTATCCTTCCAGCTTTCCCGGATAGCACGTATTTCCCTTAGTATTTTCAGATAATCCAGCCGCCAATGCTGCTGTTCATTTCCACCTTCGGGACAGGTATCATAGGGATAGAGGTCAAAGCCAACAGGAAACGGACAATTATAATAATTCAGAAGAATTTCAGGGCTGAAAAGTGTCTCAGCATGATTCAGTATTACCGTTATGCCATTATATCTGTGTGCCCCTGAGTCAAAGGTAGACACAAAAAATCCCTCGGGCAGTTCATCCTCCGCTATTTTCAAAAATTTATCGTAATCCTTTCTCGGCATCCCTAAATCTATATCATCATCCCATGGAATAAATCCATGGTGTCTGAAAGCTCCGAGCAGGGTTCCGCAATCAGCCCAGTATATAAGATTATGCCTTGAACATATCTCATCAAAAATCTCAACTGTTTTCAATGAAGCTGCCCAATAACGCTTCATGCATTCGGTTACTAAAAAATCTCCCCTTGTTTCTGCTTGGAAAAATTTCTCTTCAAAACGAAATTTCATTGGCCTTTCCCTTGATTCTGTGTTTACATTTTTCTACAGATGAAATAGAATGTAAATAGTTTCAATGTTGCGGGGGGAATATTCCTATGTCTGATATAAAATCAAAAGCCGTTCTTTTATATTACTTTTCATCAAGCGAACTTTTATCACATGGCAAAACGGCCTTAAGAAAAATCAGCGACACCCTTGACATTTTTCTTGCCTCAAAGTCAAATCTTTCAATAATCTGGTATCATGACCCCAAATTAGATGATTACCTCAAAAGCGACGCTCCCGATATATGGCAGGGATATATTGCTCTCGAAAAAAAATTTGTCGATTCAGCCTCAGGTATTTTAATTAAAGACCCCTCAAAAGAGGAGTCATTAATAGAAGAATGTACTGCCTATTACGGAAGCGGCGGTTTTCTTGCAAATTCCTGCGTAAATGCCGGCAAACCCGTTATGATACAGGACCTCTCAACAACATCCGCTCTGAGGAACAGTTAGTACCCCCGCTTATCACTTAATTCCCTTCAAAAATATCTTATTACCATACATCTCCGTATCGGCGCGTTCGAAGACTGTTGAGACATTTCTGTCACTGTGATATCTTGCCATTCCGGTAGCTATTACAAGACCGCCTTCCCTGCAATTCTTTAGATTAGCCCTGTAAATCTTGTCCATTAGGTACTCGATATTCCTGTAGTCCTCTCCCTCAGCGATTACGGCAAATTCGTCACCGCCTATCCTATAAACTGCGCTGTGCTTGAATATACGGCAGATATAGGAGCAGCCCTCCTTTATAAAATGGTCCCCTGCCTTATGTCCGTAGGTATCATTTATAATCTTGAGCCCGTTAAGATCGAATACCACAACTGCAAATTCCGGTGCGTTTCCGTCCCCGATGAGCTTGTCGATCTGCATTTCCGCATCAATATAGGCATGCTTGTTCTTTACTCCGGTAAGAATGTCGAGATTTGCTATATTCCTTGCAGCCGTAAGCTTCCTTATGTATTCCTGTTCCCTTTTTATCTGGTCATCAACGTCAATAAGACCCACGATAATCTGCGGACCTTCATCATCTGAAATCTTTGCCGCCCGAAGCGATACATACCTCGGTATTCCATTCAGCATGAGCCTGTAATTAAAAGCAAAAGTTCCCTTGCTTTCAATCTCATTCAGCACATTTTCCTTTGTGAATACCGACATAAACATATCCATATCCTCTATATAGACGACTTTGGAACCGTTTATCCTTGACCTGCCGTAAAAGTCTTCACCTTCACCGGATATTCCAAGACCCTTGAAGTTCTCCGTAGAACTGAACTCGATATAACTGTCATTTACAGGATTAACAGTATAAATACAGATAAAATTACCCGCTAAAGCAGTCATTCGTGCGTAAGTCTTTCTCTCCTGTGCAATCCTTTCAAGCTCCTCCTTATGCCTTATCTCAGCATCATTATCCACATAACCCAGCATAACAACCGCCAGTGCAGCCTTGCCGTTTACCGGATTGACCGCAACCCTCCTTATAAGGAAATGTATGAGACCGCCATCGTTGGTTCTCGCATCGGTAACTATCTTTTCTCCCGTTTCCTTGCAGCGTTCCAGCGCATCGGCATATTCAAAGGCAATTTCATTTTCATCAAAGGAGAAAATAGTCTTTCCTGACTCCACGAATTCAGGATAGTGACTCTGCATATATTCCCTGTAAGTCCTGTTTCCTCTGATAAAGCTGTATTCCCTGTCGCCCAGTTCGATTATGAACATAGGCATGGTGTTGAAATAATTTTTAAGGCTCTCATCACCTTCCGTCGCAAAGGACATATCGTAAAGATTGATATTTCCTATTGCCGAATAATAAGCGAACTCCGCAGGATTTTCGAAGCCTATTCCCTTTCCGTTCCTATACCTTTCCAAAATCGTATCAATCGGAACAGGTTTACTGTAAAAATATCCCTGAAGTCTTGTACAGCCGATTTCCTTCAAAAATTCAACCTGATTTACAGTCTCAACCCCTTCCGCAACGGTTTCACTTCCGAGACCGTTCACCAGCCTTATAAGCTCCGTAATAATTACCCTGCTGCCTTCATTTTCACCGATTTTGTCAACAAAAAACTTGTCTATCTTTACCACGTCAAAATGAATTTTCTGCAAAATATCAGGCGAGGAGTAACCGCTGCCGAAATCATCCATCCAGACTCTGAAGCCCAGCTCCCTGAAGCGTTCCACCTGAATTTTCATAAAATCCATATTAACCATCAAAACGCTCTCGGTTATCTCAATCGTTATCTTATTTCGTTCTATGCCCGCTTCATCTACCCTGCGCCTTATTTCCTCAACTATATCGCAAGCAAAAAAATCAGTTCTCGAAAGATTTATCGAATTCGAAACTACGTAAAGTCCATCCTCTGACTGTTTTTTCAGCTTTAGAAGTACCTGTTCAAGCACATAGAGGTCAAGCTTATAGGATATTTTGGCATCTTCGAGTACGGGGATAAAATCCAACGGAGGCATAAGCCCCTTATTCGGGTCTATCCAGCGCACCAGTGCTTCTTCGTCACAGACCCTTCCATTCGCAGCCCTGACTATCGGCTGGTAATAAACCTGTATCCAACCCTCCGAAATAGCCCTGTCAATATTTTCTATGACATATCGCTTTACCTCAAAGCGTTTCAGCATATCTGTATCGAAATATATTACCTGTGTATCATAGATATTTCCGGCAGAGTCACAGGCAATCTTCGCCCTGTCGCAGGCCGTCGTCACAGATACCCTTTCAACGCTGCTGTCATAGATGCCTATCCTTATAGGCAGAGTCCGCCCGTCATTTATCATTTTGATGTCCTTGATAAAGCCGGCAAGTCTCTGGTTTAAGTTATCCGTATTTGTATAAACCGCAAAATGATCCGCGGTAACGCGGCAGCAGTTATCGTTGCTGAAATGCTTTACGAGTGCGTTTCCGACAGACTTTATAAGTTTATCGCCTTCGGTATAGCCGTATTTCTGGTTATAGGCTTTCATGCCATCCAAATCCATGAAAATCAGAGCCAGTTCTCCTGTCTCTTTATCAAGTGACTCATGGTATGACTCTGCCATTTCGAAGAAGTAGTTCATATCCGGCAGACCTGTAAGAAAATCGTAGCGTATCTTCTTCACATTGCCTTTTTTCAAGGGGTAATTCTCATGATTTTCCTTTATTCCCAGAAGTATGTCGTTGTCTCCCGGACGATAAATGCCCTCATTTACGTAATTGATTACGGCAAGTCTCTCCCCGGTCTGCTTGTAGATATGTTTTCCGATTGCATGAATAATGATATAGTCCTCCCCGATTTTCGAACGGTAGGACACATCATAATCTCCGCCCTCTGTTGCAAAGCGCACCGCAGCGTCCGCGATTTCCGCCACATCGTCAGGATGGGCATCGCGGTACATGTTGTGATCCATGAGGTAATAGGCTTCTTCAAGGCTGTCAACGCCTATAAGCCTCCGAAAACCCTCAGACAGGGCAATAGTCACCACGCGCTTATTCACAAACTGGTATACCGCGCAGGCTATACTACTGCCTTCAATCAGTTTTAGTTCCTGTTCATTATAATGATATCGCTCCATACGATAGGAACCTCCTGAAAAAATTCTCCACCATTTTCAGTCTACCACAGTCCGCAGTTTATTTTGGTTCAATAATTAAAACATTCTATGATGTCATACAGCTAAAAATTTTTTTGACGTCGAGACTTTCCCGCAAAGTCTCCGCGAGACGGCGGTAGGACTCCTCTCTTATATCCCGTTCACTTTTTACGGCTATCTCGCCTACCTTTTTTCCTTTGAGCTTAATTATCGTCTCGACTATCTTTGCGGCAACACCCTCTGCATCAAATATTCCATGAACATAACTTCCGTAAATATTTCCGGCATTGCAGAACGGATAATCAGACTCCCCGACGTGGATTTCATATCCCTCGAAATCCATTCCCGAAAGCGGACTTAATTTTCCTTCGAGTGTCGGAAATTTTCCCTTAGTCTGCGTTCTTATTTTTTTATCCCTAAGCACCGTCTCAACAGGCAGAAGTTCAAGTCCTCTCAGTTCCCTGATGTCGCTTTCTATTCCTTCGGGGTCGGATATCTTTCTTCCAAGCATCTGATATCCGCCGCATATTCCAAAAACTATTCCGCCCTTTCCAGCGAAGCGTTTTATCACTGCTTCAAGCCCATTCTCACGAAGCCGTAGCAAATCCTCCGCGGTGTTTTTGCTTCCGGGCAGGATAAGCATATCAGGCTCGCCAAATTCTTCAACTGACGAAATATATCTCAGAGATAAATTTTCAAAATTTTCAAAAATGTCAAAATCGCTGAAATTTGAAATACGGGGCAGTCTTACAACCGCAATATCAATATCCTTAGCTTCCCTTCTCATTTCGAATCTTTCACTGAGCGAATCCTCGTCGGGCAGCTCCAGCTCCATATAAGGCACTACTCCGAGAACAGGTATGGATGTTTTTTCTTCGAGGAAATCGAGTCCCGATTTAAGGAGTGAAACGTCACCCCTGAATTTATTTATGATAAAGCCTTTTATGCGTTTTCTCTCACTCTCTGTCAGAAGCTCCACAGTTCCTACGAGCTGCGCGAATACCCCGCCTCTGTCAATGTCTCCGACGAGAATAACAGGCGCATCGACAAGCTCCGCAAGACCCATATTTACGATATCGTTTTCACGCAAATTTATCTCTGCCGGACTCCCCGCTCCTTCAATGACTATCGCTTCAAATCTTTCCGAAAGATAATCAAAGGCATTTATAATGTCGGGTATAAAATCCTTTTTGTGCGAAAAATATTCCCTCGCGCCCATATTCCCTAAGACTTCACCGTTTACGATAACCTGTGAGAGTGTATCGTTTGTCGGTTTCAGGAGGATGGGATTCATCTGCACCAGCGGCTCCGTTCCTGCCTCTTCCGCCTGTGTTACCTGGGCCCGTCCCATTTCAAGTCCCTGCTTCGTGACGAAGGAATTGAGTGCCATATTCTGTGACTTGAAGGGTGCCGTCTTAATTCCCTTTTCCATTAAAATACGGCAAAGTCCGGCGGTGAGGATTGATTTCCCCACCCCGGACATTGTGCCTTGTATCATTATTTTTTTGCTCATCTGAGTTTCCAAATATCACGATTATATTCTGCAATGGTTCTATCCGATGAGAAGAAGCCTGCCTTTGCAATATTCACAAGCATCATCTTCTTCCACTTCTCCCTGTCTTCGAAATCCTCAAAAATCCTGTCCTTTGCCTTGATATAACCTTCTAAGTCGATAAGTGTCATGAACCAGTCTTTATTCAAAAGCTCCTTATAAAGCCTTTCAAGGTTTTCCTTATGTCCGACCTTCAAGGCTTTCTCGCTTACGATAAAGTCAACCGCTTCCCTGATAACGGGTGATTTATCATAATAATCCTTTGAAACATAGTCAGCCTTTGCATAATGACTGATAACGGTATCACTGTCCACTCCGAAAATGTAAATATTTTCGTCGCCTACAAGCTCATGTATCTCCACATTCGCACCGTCATCTGTTCCGAGTGTTACCGCACCATTCAGCATAAACTTCATATTCGAAGTGCCGGAAGCCTCTTTTGAAGCAAGTGATATCTGCTCCGAAACGTCACAGGCAGGGATAAGCTTTTCAGCGTAGTCAACATTATAATTCGTAACCATGACGACCTTGAGGTAAGGACTTACGTCCTTGTCGTTATTTATAATCTCCTGCAATACAAGAAGGAGATGTATGATATCCCTTGCGATAACATAAGCGGGTGCCGCCTTTGCCCCGAAAATGCAGGTTATGGGTCTCTTAGGTTTCTTTCCTCCCTTGATTTCAAGATATTTATGGATAATATACAGCGCATTCATCTGCTGGCGCTTGTACTCATGAAGCCTCTTTACCTGTATGTCGAAAATCGAGTCAGGCGAAATCTCTACGCCCTCGCGTTCCTTAATTACCTTCACGAGCTCAGCCTTCTTCTGATCTTTTATAGCGCGTATTTCGTCCAAAATCTTCGTGTCATTCTTAAATTCAAGAAGCTTCTTCAGATCATCTGCGTTCTTTCTGTAGGACTTACCGATAGTCCTGTCAAGCAGTGCCGCAAGGGGTCTGTTTGACTCGAGAAGCCATCGCCTGAAGGTGATGCCGTTGGTCTTGTTGTTGAATTTGAGCGGATAGAGCTGATAAAAAGCATTCAGCTCCGTTTCCTTCAGAATGTCCGTATGTATTGCCGCAACACCGTTTACGGAATAGCCGTAGTGAATGTCGATATGCGCCATGTGGACTCTCTTTTCATCATCAATTATCCATACCTTTGGATTGTATCTGTAAGCCTTCTTTATCCTGTTTGCAAGCTCCTTGATAATAGGTACAAGTACAGGAACGACCTTTTCCAGATAGTTTAAAGGCCACTTCTCCAAAGCCTCCGCAAGTATCGTGTGGTTTGTATAGGCGCAGGTCTTCGAAACCACCTCGATTGCCTCATCAAAAGTAAATTCCTCTTCCTGCGTAAGTATGCGGATAAGCTCTGGTATTACCATTGTAGGGTGTGTGTCATTTATCTGTATTGCAACATGGTCGTAAAGTGTATGCAGGTCATAGCCCTTTTCCTTCATTTCCTTTATGATAAGCTGGGCACCGTTCGAAACCATGAAATACTGCTGATAAATCCGAAGAAGATTTCCCGCTTCATCAGAGTCATCGGGATAGAGGAAAAGCGTAAGGTTCTTGTCAACGGCAGTTTTGTCGAAGTCAATCCCCGTCTTTACAAGTGACTCATCTACCGTTTCGAGGTCGAAAAGATGAAGCTTGCTCATTCCGCTGTCATAGCCGACTACGTCAATATCATACATAACAGATTTAACGGTCTTGTCACCGAATTTTACCTCGAAAGAAACGTCAGTCTTTCTAAGCCATGAATATCTCTTGTCAATCCAGGTATCCTTCTCGGCATTCTGCAAATGCTCCTTAAATACCTGCCTGAAAAGTCCATAGTGGTAATTAAGTCCGATACCCGCGCCGGGAAGTCCGAGCGTTGCTATGGAGTCCATAAAGCAGGCTGCAAGACGTCCGAGTCCGCCGTTTCCGAGTGAGGGCTCAGGCTCTTCCTCTTCAATCTCTGTGAGGCTCTTGCCGTTTTCCCTTAAGATTTCCTCAATCTCATCATACACGCCTAAATTTATAAGATTGTTTGAGAGAAGTTTTCCGATAAGAAATTCAGCAGAAATGTAATAAACCTGCCTGTCGCCGCTGTTGTATTTTTTTTCCGACATCAGGTCTTTGCCGAGCTGTAATAAGACATGATAAAGCTCCGCAGTCGTACACTGTCTGACAGGCCTTCCATAGAGCTTCCTCGCCAGTTCATCGAATTTGCTTTTAAGTTCCATTCATACTCCTTTCAACACATGTTTATCATTGTTTTTATGGTAAAACTTTTGTTAATCAGTTATGAAAGCAACACTACAAGGCAATTATATAACATCTGCGGGAAAATTAAAACAGCAAATATTCTTACAACTCATATCAAATTGATACCGATTTTCTTTTGTGATAAAATTAGAATAAAACATGACAATCGGAGAAAGTGAAATGAAATTTAATCCTGATAAAAAATACATCTATTGGGGGCTTACGGCTTTCTTAGTAATAATAGCCTGCCTCGTTGTATCTTATATAGTCTACAACTTTTCAAACTTCTTTAAGGGGCTCGGAAATTTCACCTCTGTCCTGACACCTATAGTAAACGGCTTTCTAATAGCCTATCTCCTGTCTCCGCTCATGGATCTGTATGAGTACAGCCTGATTCCGTATATCATAAGGCTGTTCAAAAAAGACAGTGAGATAAAAAACAAAAAGCTTATCCGCTATTTTTCGGTTTTTTTATCCATTATCACTCTCCTGCTCGTTATCTATGCTTTTTTCCAGCTCCTTGTTCCGCAGCTTGTCAGCAGTATAAAAAGCATAGTTAATTCTTTTCCTGAATATGCCAATACCACCTATGATTTTTTTGAAAATCTTTTTAAGGATAATTCCGATTTGGAAATGCTTATTTCAAGCTACTCGGATAATATTAACAAATTTGTCAACGAGAACCTTATGCCCCAGCTTAATAAAACACTGTCCAGTGTATCTTCAGGAATTTTCGTCGGGATTTCAAGCGGTCTGTCCTTCTTAAGAAACCTGCTTTTAGGTCTCATTCTTTCAATTTACATCCTCGCAAGCAGGGATACCTTTTTAGGACAGTTCAGGAAAATCCTCTTCGCAGTCCTGAACAAAAAACTGGCAAAGGATATCGTAGGTGAAATGCATTTTATAAATGCCACTTTCCAGAATTACATTGTAAGCAGCATCGTTGATTCGACGATCATCGGCATTCTCTGCTTTGTAATCTGCCTTATACTTGGTATCCCGTTCCCTACACTGATAAGCGTTATTGTCGGGGTAACGAACATCATTCCCTTTTTCGGTCCCTTCCTCGGAGCCATACCAAGTGCCCTGCTGATACTCCTTGCAGACCCGATAAAATGTATCTATTTCCTGATAATGATACTTGTCCTGCAGCAGTTTGACGGCAACTTCATCAAGCCAAAGCTTTTCGGCAGCTCCACAGGACTTCCGGGCTTCTGGGTACTCTTCTCAATCCTTGTCGGAGGCGGGCTTTTCGGAATTGCCGGAATGTATTTAGGCGTTCCTGTTTTTGCAATTATTTATATTTATATCAAGAAAAGGATACATAAAAAACTCTCTTTGAAGGGACTTCCGACCGAAACAAAAGATTATATCCTTACCGGCCGGAACGACGACCATCTCAATTCCTTATAAATGAGCAAAAAATAACCGCTGTACACAGGAACTACCGATGTACAGCGATTTATTAACAGGTTAGATTCTTGTTCTATATCAGCTTCTTTTCTCGTAATCTTCGATATACTGGCAGATAAGGTTGACCGTTCCATCAAGTCCAAGAACGGAGCTGTCGATTGCCAGGTCATAGGTTTCAACATGTCCCCATTTTTTTGAAGAATAATAGTCGTAATAACTCTTTCTCTGCTTATCCTTCTTCCTGATAAGCTCCTTCGCCTTTTCCCTTGAACCTATATCATCAAAGCGCTTCATTATACGGTCTACCCTGTCTTCTATTTTTGAATAGATAAAGAGATTAATGACATTGTCAAAATCCTGCAGGGCATAGTCTGCACAGCGTCCAACGATTACGCAGGGACCCTCGGACGCAATCTTCTTTATGGTATCAAACTGCGCAAGAAAAACCTTATGGGAAACCGGCATGTCCACATAGGTCGTGTTCGTATAACCAAACGAATAGGTATCCATTACAAGGTTGTAAAGAAACGAACTTGTCGGGCGTTCATCATGATTCTCGAAAACCTCTTCGCACAAACCGCTGTCCTTTGCAGCCTTGGTCAGAAGCTCCTTGTCATAGCACTTAATACCAAAATGCTCCGCAAGCTTCTCTCCTATCTCACGTCCGCCTGATCCAAACTGTCTTCCAATAGTTATAACTGTTTTCATACCGGATGCCTTCCTTTCAAAAAATTTTTCTCAATTTTTCAAAGCCTGAAGTCCAAGAATTGCAGCACCTAAGATACCCTGATTATCATTAAGGCTCTGGCAAACTATATAATCCTCAGGTTTCATTGTCTGCTCAGTCTTGATGTATCCATTCAGAAGCTCCTTATACTGCCTGTGGACCCTCGGAAGAATCTGTTCACTCTGGTGCATCATTCCGCCGCCAAGTATAATAAGCTCCGGCGAAAGAGTGGCTGTATAACTTACAAGAGACGTAGCGATGTAATAAGCCTCCAAATCCCAGACCTCATCCTTCTCCTTAAGATCCTGTCCACCTTTTCCCCAACGAGCCCTGACTGATGAACCCGAAGCAAGACCTTCAAAACAGTTGGGATGGAAAGGACAAATCCCCTTCTTCATCGGATCATTTGCATGAATCGGGATAAGTATATGTCCGCCTTCGGGATGCTGCATACCATGAAGAAGCTTACCTTCCTGATAAACACCGACTCCGATACCGGTTCCTATCGTGATATAGATAACGTGATTCTTTCCCTTGCCGATTCCGAAAGTAACCTCGCCAAGTACCGAACCGTTAACGTCAACATCGAATCCGATAGGCACTCCGAGTTCCTTAAAAACTCCGACAACATCCGTATTTGCCCAGCCCGGCTTCGGAGTGGTCGTTATATATCCGTAAGTATCAGAATCCTTTCTTAAATCAATCGGTCCAAAGCATGCAATACCGAGACAGTCTATATTTTTATCTTTGAAATACTCCAGCAGCTGCGGCATTGTCTCAGCGGGTGTCGTTGTAGGTATCGACACGCGGTCGCTTACGTTTCCGTTCTCATCACATATAGCGCAGACCATCTTCGTTCCGCCGGCTTCAAGTGCTCCTAATCTCATTTTCTCTTGTCCCTTTCTTTAGCAGTTTTTTGCGATGCCGGATGCTATTCCTCACTTCACCTGAATCACCTGACATCATAAATATTTTAACATTTAATTTTCCCAAAAACAACCATTCAGCAGTTACCGGTATATACATATTTTAGCCTGCTTCCTGCAAGCTCGGCAAGATGATATATTTTTGAAATCTCCGTTGCAGGAACGTCCGTCATCTTAAAATAGGGGAAATATCTGCTTATATGCAGTGTAATACCTTCTCTCCCCTTACCCTTATTCAGAGAGGAAAGCCAGTCAGACAGCTGAAGCATTTCCGCGTCACTGTCATTCATCCCCGGAATTATAAGTGTAGTCACCTCCAGGTGGCAGATTTCCGAAGCCAGACTTATAAAGTCCATTACCATCTTTCTGTCGCCCCTGAGGAACTTTTCATAAAACTCATCCGTAAAGGCCTTTAAGTCAATATTTGCCGCATCAATATGGGGCAATACCTTCTCTGCTGTCTTCGTCGAAACACAGCCGTTAGATACAAGCACCGTCTTCATATCGCGTTTATGTACTTCTTTAGCTGTGTCAATAATATATTCAAAGCTAATAAGCGGCTCATTATAGGTAAAGGCAACACCTATATTTCCTTCAGAACGACATTCCTCAGCTATAGCTGCAAGTTCCTCCGGTGCAAAATATTTCAGACCACCCTCATAGTTTCTGCCAAAGCCATAAGAGATTTCATGATTCTGACAGAAGGGACATCTTAAATTGCAGCCATAGCTTCCGACTGAAAGAATTGCCGAGCCGGGGAAAAAGCGTCTCAATGGCTTTTTCTCTATTGGATCAACTGCCATAGAAGTCAGCATCCCGTAGTTCACTGCCTTAAAGCTCCCATTCTCAAACTTTCTCGCATGACAGAGTCCAATATCACCCTCCTCAAGATTACATCTGTTATGGCAAACCTCGCATCTCGGCATAATCGAATCCTCCTAAGGATATTTCCCTCAGAAATGTCTGATTACCTCAAACCTTTCAAGACTGTAATCTTCCTCCAAGCCTATACCACCTTTTCTGCAGGCTATTTCTATCTGCCCGGAAACGGTATCCACTCCGTCAAGATCGGGCAGCAGCAACCCTCTCCTGCCTCCACAGCTGACAATTACCCCGTATTTTTTTACATCGAGCATTTCCGGTCCGGAGATCTTTTCCGGTTCACTGAGCACATCCACATTAACTTCAAGAAAAGGCAGCTCGCTTTCCTTTATCTTCGGAAATCTCGGATCGGCAGTCGAAGCACTGACTGCATTCTGCAAAATCTCCTCTGCTACGGAATCACAGGTCGGAAGTATGGTGCCTATGCAGCCTCGCAAGTCCCCACCCTTGTGAATGGAAACAAAAGCTCCTGCCTTTTTTGATAAAATCTCCTGCGGCATCAACACCCTTAATTCCTCCGGAATTTCTTCGAGCCCCAGTCTCTTTCCCTCTGTTATATAGGTTTCAACCGAAAGTCTTGCAAGTCTGACATAAGCATCCTCATCATTTCTTTTCTGCATCAAAGCTTCCCTCTGCTTAAGTCTCCAAATCTTCAGGAAATGTCTGCTCTCATCCTCCTCTTTGGGAATGAATCTGCAAATACCATATCCAACCCCAAAGGTAGCCTCATGTGAAAGTTCTTCCGC
>CAJOPI010000348.1 GCA_905236275.1 uncultured Lachnospiraceae bacterium
ATGTCTTTTATGCACCACACAGCCGTTATACGGAGGTCTCTTCGGAAGCCATCCATTCCTGCGGGGAACTGGAGATCATAGCAGAGTCGGATGAAGCAGGCGTATTCCTCTGCATGACGAAGAACGGCAGGCAGATATTTATCATGGGTCACCCCGAATATGACAGGATAACCCTCGACAACGAGTACAGGCGCGACCTCGGCAAGGGCATAAATCCTGCCGTACCGAAAAACTACTACCCTGACGACAATCCGTCAGAAAAGCCTTTGCTTTCGTGGAGAAGCCACTCTAACATCATTTACACAAACTGGCTTAACTATTATGTTTACCAGGAGACACCATATAAATTGGATTGAGGGGGCGCAATGGGCAAACGTCAATGACGTTTGCTATAATTATCAACAACTGGTTTTTGTAATCCCGATTTTCAGAGATTAACACTGTTACTATATAGAAGTCAGCAGGCAGCTCAGGGCTTTGAAAATACTTTTTGACCGCAGTTTAAAAACGCTTTCTGCGGCAAAAAGTCTTTTCGAAAGACCTGAGCTGCCTGCATCGCTATAAAAAGGTTCCGCTTTTCATATATTTGCGATTATGGTAGAATGACAATAACTATGGGTAATTTACTATTAAATTTTACGGGATTGTATAAAGAGATGAACCTGGAGTTGCCGGAAACAGAAATTCTTGATTTCACGAAGCTTACAGGTTCCGAATTATATGTGGACGAAAATGCGGAAAAGATAATAAGCGGTGAGATAGGAAGGTATGGCTGCGAGGGAATACATTTCCTTGATAACGGTAATTATCATTACGTCACAAGACTTTTTCTGCATGAGATAAAGGAAGATATAGACCTGATATACTTTGATAATCATAGCGATGACCGGCCGCCGGCATTTGAAGGACTGAAATCCTGCGGTTCATGGGTACTTGATGCAGAAAAAGAACTCGAAAACCTGAGATCGGTTCACTGGATAGACGGAAAAGGAGAGCTTCATAGCAGGGGAGAGCTTTCAGAGAAGAGAGTTCTTTATGTTTCGGTAGATAAAGATGTGTTCAGGAGAGAGATAGCTCCGACAAACTGGGATCAGGGCGAAATGACCTTGGAGGAATTCGAGGGAATAATTACAGAACTGACAGGAAAAAGGAAAATCAGAGGAACAGATATCTGCGGTGAGTGCGTTTCGAAAGACGGATTCTTCGATGAGTGTGAGCTTGGGCAGAACAGGGAGACCGATATAAGACTCTTCCGGTTCCTGAAAAGTTTGATGGAAAGGCATGAAAGAGATGGCTAAGAGAAAGAAGAAAAAGAAGAAAACCTATCTGGGAACCTTCTTCAGTGTGTTTTTTAAGGCACTGCTGGTTGTGATCCTTCTTGGACTTATAGCTGCGGGCGTGGTTGGATTCAGTCTTTATAATAAATATTATAAGGTATTCGATGAAGAAGCAAAGGAAATAGTTGAAAACGGTTCGAGTGATGATTTCAAGAAAAACGAGCCGACCTACTTCTATGATAAGGATGGAGATGTCATCGCAAAGCTTAGGGGGGATGGAGACTCCACCTATTTAAGCTATGATGAGATTCCTGAGAATGCGGTAAATGCCTTCATTGCTGTAGAGGACAGAACCTTCTGGACGAACCCCGGTTATGATACACAGGGCATAATCAGAGTACTGGTGCGCTATCTGAGGACGCGTGGTGTTGAGCAGCATGGGGCTTCCACGATAACGCAGCAGCTTGCAAGAAATGTTTATCTTTCACAGGAAGTTTCCATGAGGAGAAAGATAAAGGAAATACTGATATCCAAATATCTTACGAAAAAATATACAAAAAAGGAAATCATGGAATACTACGTCAATGACGTGTATTTTGCAAATCAGTATTACGGACTTGAGGCAGCGGCTCAGGGCTATTTTGGTAAAAAGGCATCACAGCTGTCACTTTCGGAAACGGCATATTTGTGTGCTATTCCGAACAGACCGGCATATTATGATCCCATAAAATATCCTGATAATGCTCTTAAAAGACGGGATAAGATACTTTCGGACATGCTCGGAGAGAACATGATTTCACAGGATGATTATGAACTGGCAGTTTCCGAGAAAATTTCCCTAAAAGAGCAGACAAGTACGGAGCTGAACGATTATCAGGCGACCTTTGCAATGGACTGTGCGGTAAGATATCTGATGGGGCTTGACGGCTTCGAATTCCGCTATGAGTTTGACAGCGATACGGATTATAAAGATTATAAAGAGCTGTATGATGAAAGCTATGAGGAAGAGAAGGCGACGCTTTATTCCAACGGCTATAAGATTTATACGACACTTGACAGCAGTGCACAGAAGCTGCTGCAGACGGCTCTGGATGAAAATCTTGCCTTTGATGAAGAGATTTCTTCGAGCGGAGCTTATGCCTTTCAGGGGGCTGTGACCGCGATTGATAACATAAACGGCAAGGTCATTGCCATAGTCGGGGGAAGAACAGACCCGTCGGGCTCATCTTCGACCTATACCCTGAACCGCGCTTATCAGAGCTACCGACAGCCGGGCTCGAGCATTAAGCCCATAGTTGTTTATACACCGGGACTTGAAACAGGCTATGCTCCCGGTTCCATACTTGAAAATATCGATGTGAGCACTGTAAAGAAAATGACCGCACTCCAGGCAATATGCCAGGTGGGAGAGCCTATGACGCTCCGCACAGCGGTCGAAAAGAGTCAGAACGGCTGTGCATGGTCGGTCTATGCCAATATTAGTCCCAAGACAGGACTTTCACATATCATTGATATGGAGTACCAGAATATTGTTCCCGATGATTACACACTTGCTACGGCATTGGGCGGTTTCACCAATGGTGTAACAACAGTGGAGCAGGCTGCGGCTTATGCTGCACTTGTAAATCATGGAACCTACAGGGGGCAGACCTGTCTTGCCTCACTTAAGGATAATGACGGAAACGAGCTTTATCTTGAGGCGGAAAGTAAGGAAGTATACACTCCGGAAGCGGCAGACACCATGATCGATATCATGAAGGGTGTCATAAAGAAGGGTACGGCCTCGAAGATGGGCTGGTATGATGTGAGCAGTACGGAGGCGGCAGGCAAGACAGGAACGACAAACGGTTCCAAGGACGGCTGGTTTTGTGGTGTTACGCCCTATTACAGCGTGGCTGTATGGGTAGGCTATGACTCGCCGAGGGAACTCGCGAACCTCTATGGTTCGTCATATCCGGCAGCCATATGGAAGGATGCCATGAGTTCTCTTATAGAAGGCTACGAGACGAAGGAATTCAGCCTGCCGAATAAAATGGCTGAGACTCCCTCAGGAGATAAATACCTGCCTGGAAGGGAAGCGACGGAAGAACTTGTAAGCGGCTATACGGTTGCGAATTACAGGGCAGACAGGGAGACCGGCGAGGCGATAAGGGCGGTAAACGGACAGATGACTTCGGTTTCACCCCTAACAGACCCGAATGCTGCGGCTACTGTTGCAGCCCTTTATCAGCAGTGTCAGGGGGCACTTGCCACGATAAAAGACCTGAATTATATGGCTAAACTTATAAATGAGACCAATACAGCCTATGCCACTGCGGTTTCACAGACAGGCACCATAGTTCCGACTGTGCCGGATACCGCGAATGAAGCAGTTCAATAAAGAGAGGTCCGAGCGGAGGTATTTGGGGTGATAAAAAAATTAAACCGCCTTATGAGGCAGTTTATGACGGGAAGGTACGGAACCGACAGTTTCTCTAATTTCCTTATGATCTTTGCTACGCTGATGATGCTCTGCGCTTTCCTTGCGGGGAATTTCATCGCGTCATTTATCTTTGAAATACTGATGGCAGTATCTGTCGGATACTGCCTTTTCAGAATGATGTCAAAAAACCGCTCAAAGAGATATGGTGAAAATCTCGTTTTCAGAAAAAACAAAACAAGGATAATAAACCGTTTCGAGCGCAGTTATGAGAATTTTGGAAAATGGTGTGACGGTCTCACGAAGGATAAGGAGGCCGACAAAACGTATCTGATCTGTAAATGCCGCGGCTGCAGGCAGAAGGTACGTGTTCCTAAGGGACGCGGACGTATAAGAGTCAGATGTCCTAAATGCGGACGGGAATTTGTTAAGAGGACTTAGGAGCTGCAAAAATGGATAAAAGGGTTATTGCGAGAATAATATGCCTTCTGATCGCACTGGCTTCGTTCGGATATATAGGCTATTATTATTATCAGAAAAATCATAGTGATGATAAGAAAACAGAGCTTGCCGGGAAGGGCGGTTACAATTTCTCAAACGACAGCAAGCCGGTCGTGGTGGAAGCCGAGGTTGAGGATAAGGCTACAGGCTCAACTACGGTCAAAAAGCTTTTCGTGCTTAAGCAGTATCGCGCTCTTTATCAGAAAAATCCTAATTTCGCAGGCTGGATAACGATTGACGGAACCGACATTGACTATCCGGTGATGAAGTCAAGAACCGGCAACGGCGAATATTACTTAAATCACAATTTCAGCCAGGAAGAAGACAGAAACGGCACTCTTTTCATGGAGGATGCCTGTGATATAGAAAGACCTTCGGAAAACTGGATAATCTACGGTCACAACATGAAAAGCGGGAATATGTTCGGAACGCTTGACAGTTATAAATCGGAGTCATTTTACAGGGATCACAGATATATAAAGTTTGATACCATATATGAAACGGGAATATATGAGGTGATGTTTGCTTTTCAGTCGCATGTATATACTGAGGCCGAGATAGCATTTAAGTATTATCAGTTTATAGACCCGGCTTCGGCAGCCGAGTTCAATTCCGGTATAGAACAGATGAGGGCAGCGTCCTACTACGACGGAGGCGTGGACGTGGAATACGGCGACCGTCTGCTTATACTCTCTACCTGTGATTATGATGAAAGTAACGGACGTTTTGTGGTAGTAGCAGTTCGAAAGGACGATTTGTAATATTTGGTGTTATTGGAGGCAAAAATGAAAAAGTCAGAATTTGCGGAATTTGCGGGAAAGGGGCTTCGTTACCTTGACGGGGCAACCGGTTCCAACCTGCAAAAGCGGGGGATGCCCGGCGGTGTCTGTCCCGACCTTTGGATAAGTGAAAATCCTGAAATAATGATAAAGCTTCAGGAAGAATTTCTCGAAGCAGGCAGCGATATAATATATTCGCCCACATTTACGGCAAACAGGATAAAGCTCGCAGAATTCGGGCTTCAGGACAGAGTTGAAGAGCTGAATCATACACTCGTCGGAATTTCAAAAGAGGCTGTCAGGCGTTACAGGGAAAAAAGCGGGGACGACAGGGAAATCCTTATTGCCGGCGATATCACAATGACTGGAGTTCAGCTGGCTCCGAACGGTCCCATGCAGTTCGAGGAACTTGTCAATATTTATAAAGAACAGATAAAGGCACTTGTATCCGGCGGAGCAGACCTTATAGTTGTCGAAACCATGATGAGCCTACAGGAGACGAGGGCTGCGCTTATAGCTGCAAAGGAAACGACAGATACGGCGGTTATAGCGACGATGACCTTTGAGTCTGACGGAAAGAGTCTCTACGGCACAGATCCGCTGACAGCTCTTATAACACTTCAGTCGCTGGGGGCAGCGGCATTTGGAGCAAACTGTTCTACAGGTCCCGTTGATATGATTCCGATGATCAAAAAGATGGCAGAATATGCGGAGATTCCTGTGATATGCAAGCCCAATGCCGGACTGCCGGAGCTCGACAGCGAAGGAAATACGGTTTATAACGTTGATGCTGAGACCTTTGCAGAGGATATGAAAAAGATAGTGGAGGCAGGCGCATCCATTCTCGGAGGCTGCTGCGGTACAACTCCTGAGCATATCAAAGCCCTGCACGAAAAAACTTCTTCAATGCCTGTAGGAGTCAGGGAGAAAAAGAAAAGCTATCTGCTTTCGTCAGAGCGCAGTTTCCATGAATTCAGTTTAGGCGACAGATTTTTCATAGTAGGTGAGAGGATAAATCCTACAGGGAAAAAGGCACTACAGGCGGAGCTTCGAGAGGGCAGATTCGACATGGTGCGTGAGTTTGCCGAGGCGCAGGAGGAAAAAGGCGCAAAGGTACTTGATGTAAATGTCGGAATGAGCGGCGTGGACGAGAAGGAGCTTATGAAAAAAGCCGTCGAGGTGGTAAGTGAGACGGTAAAGCTGCCTCTTTCGATAGACACAAGCCATGTTGATATAATGGAAGCAGCTTTGAGGCTCTATCCCGGGCGTGCACTGATGAACTCGATTTCGCTCGAGAGTGCCAAATGCGATAAACTGCTTGACCTTGCAAAAAAATACGGGGCAATGTTCGTGCTGCTTCCGGTCTCGGATGAGGGACTTCCGAAGAATCTTGACGAGAAGAAGAAAATTATTCGTGAAATAATGGATAAGGCGCTGGCAAAGGGATTGAGCAAAAAAGACATAGTTGTTGACGGTCTGGTGGGTACTGTCGGTGCAGACTCACATGCTGCTGTCGATACCCTTGATACGATACGTTACTGTCATGATGAGCTGGGGCTGGCGACAACCTGTGGGCTTTCCAATATATCCTTTGGACTTCCGGAAAGAATATTTGTAAACAGTGCATTTATGACACTTGCGATAAATGCAGGGCTCACAATGGCTATTGCGAACCCGAATCAGGATTTACTTGTACATGCAGCTCTTGCTTCGGATCTGCTACTGGATAAAAAGGATGCTGACCTTCCATATATTGACAGGATGAATGAGTATAAGGAAGCGCATGCCGGAGAGATAACCGTAAAAGAGGATGATATATCGTCGCTCCTTGATGCGGCAGGAACGATAGCGAAAGCGGCAGGTAAGGATTTTTTTAAGGGAAGGAAGATACAGAATAAAAAGAAAGACACTGCGGTATCTTCCGGGAAAAAAGCTTCGGGCAGTGCTGATGCCGTCTTTCAGGCAGTTGTAAAAGGAAAAAGGGATGCGATAGCGGACATAGTCAGTAAAGAGCTTAAATCAGGCCGTAAAGCCGACGATATCCTGAATATTTCGCTGCTTCCGGCGATAAATGAGGTGGGTGTGCTTTTTGACAGGAAAAAATATTTCTTGCCCCAGCTTATTGCAAGCGGCGAGACTATGAAGAATGCGGTCGACCTGCTCGAACCCTATCTTGCAGAAGGCAGGGACGAGAATCAGGAAATGCCTGTTGTCGTAATAGCCACAGTAAAGGGCGATATTCACGACATCGGTAAAAACCTCGTGGTGCTCATGATGAAAAACTACGGCTTCGAGGTTCACGATCTGGGAAAGGACATCCCGAAAGAAGACATAATCGAAGCTGCAAAGAAATACAATGCGGACATAATAGCACTTTCGGCACTTATGACAACGACTATGCGGGAAATGAAGAACGTCATAGAATATGCCCGCTCGGAAGGTCTTGACTGCCCCGTAATGATAGGCGGCGCAGTAATCACCAGTGACTACGCCGAAGAGATAAACGCAGTCTATTCGTCAGATGCCGCCGATGCCGTCCGCGTCGCAAAAAAGCTCATTGAAGCCACGTTGTAGATAATGAACAATCCGTTGCGGTGCGCTTGCGCTGAAAAAGTCAGACGCAGCGGTGCTAATGCCGCTGAGGAACGCGGGCAAAAGTCATATTTCTGTCTGTGTGGCGTCACTCTAATGAAAAAACTAAGGAGCCTTTTTTGCCGCCGGCTGCCAAATCGAATGATTTGAGCAACGGCGCTGCAAAAACGGACATCCGACGTCATTTTGTCAG
>CAJOPI010000349.1 GCA_905236275.1 uncultured Lachnospiraceae bacterium
CGCACTAAAAGTCTCAATGTCACAGCTAAGCATTCATGCCCATCCACTGTTCTAGCGGCATTGTGGCCACGCTCCAACCGATACCTTCAAGCGCCGTTGCTCTGTCATAGCTATCAACATCCTGACTGGTGCGTGTAATCGCGTTACCAAGACCATACTGTGACAGGTCTCCACCCTCGATAAGATACTTCAGTATCCCTTCCCGCTCAGGTTCGGTCATCCCGTAGCTCTTACCAGTCAGTTCCACCACGTCTTGGACGCGGCCGGTGATCTTCACTTCAGTGCTATCCTTGAGCTTACCCACTATCTGAGCAAACCTGGCTTCGTCCAGTACTGCCATCGCTGCGTCGCGGATTTTTAGCATAAACGCCTTGTCCTCTGCTTCCTTTGTCTCGTCAGAGTAGATGTCGTATGTGTCCTCTACGGCTTTGACCGAGCGCCCGATATGTGTGCGGCGCTGCCCAAAGTCATTGACAACCATTCCGTTCAAACAAACGAGCCTATAGACTAGAGGTTGGACTGATACAGCTCCCATTCCTACTTCAGAGTTGCTTATCACAACTCCTGATTGGACGATGTCGCCTGGGACTACTTCTTGCTCCAACCGATGATTGACTATCTTGAGATACAGGCGGTGCTCTGTTATTGCTGATGAGACAACCTCCATATCTTCCTGACCGGCAAAGAGCGGGAGAACCGCTGAGGCTACATCCAGGTTATCGATTCTTCGATACCGGTCAGAGAGAAGCGCGCGGGCTATGCTGTCAAGAGTCCTTATCATGTAGGACTGATTCTTATCTACGAACCACGTATTAACGTTCTCTGCCAGTAGTTCTGGCTTCTGTCGTCTCATACGGTCATAGTACTTAGCTGGTATGTCGAGAGTTGCCCCGACTTGGCGGTGGAAAAGATCCGTCGTCTCCAAAGACCCTATCGTTTGGACAGTGAATGTATGCCCGTCATCCTCCAGTCTGAAGGCTGACGATGGAGCAATGTAATCTCGCTTATGTTCGTTCTGCCGCTTTAACTCTGTCAAAACTTCTGGCAACGGTGTTCCTGGTTTCATATTGTCTCCTTTCTAAAAAGAGGTCATTCCCTCATATTTCGGAGCTCTAGCTCAAAAAGTCCTCATCCTCGTCTCCAAACGCATCCGCAACTGATGTGTATGCTCCGCCAAGCCTATCGCCATCTGCAACTTTCATGACGTGCTCAAGGGTGATCGCGATCCCTTTATTGAACTGCTTCGCAAAGACATATGCTCCGCAGAAGGCTTTGCAGTACATTCCGCTGTAGATTTCCATCGGGTCCTCGATTGGGTTGAGCTTGCTGTCCACTACCGTCGGCTGGAGGTTGTAGTTTTTCGCGTTGAGGAAGTAGCAACCTCTGAACTCAGGCCTATCAGGATGCTCACTGTCGCCGTCATGTAAGGGGCTCTTTAGCGACTCGAACGGGGGCACGGTCTTACCCAACTTGTCCTGCCCTTCATCATATGCGGCTCTTATCGCTTTCTTGACTGCTTCTACGCTCTTTGTGTCATCCTTAGGGATGAGAAAGCAGCATGAGTAGTGCGGTTTGCCGTCGTTCATTGAGACTTTCTCCATCAAGTGGACGTAGCTTGCGCGAGTCTTGGGACCAAGCACGAACTCGGTCGGTCTTTTTTCTTTTGCCATTATGATTCACATAGCGCACTCTCCCCAGTGTGCGCCTACTCCTTTCATTAATCTGTATTAGGGGAGAAAATTTCTCTGAGGTTTGGCTCCTCTTCCCGTTCGTCCGATACAGGCACCAGCGTAGGCGCCCCTTTCGGCTTTATAACGAGTTTGCCAAGCAACTCAGCGAATTTCTTCTTTCCGAGCAGTCCTTCAATCCCTGTGAGTGTCAGTGGTTTTCTCTCATAGGGATCAAACCCTGCTTCTTCAACTTTTTTGAATGCTTCCTTCTCATCAGAGAATCTCCGATTTGAACGGCCCTCTACGATCTTCCATTTCTTCCACTTATGACCTTCAAGGGCTCTTTGCAATGCATACTTCTTGACGTCCTCTGCCCAATCCTTGATTTGACTGACTTTACCTATAATGTCTTCAATCTCGTCGTCCTCAAGGGTATCTGGAGGAGCAAAGTCATACTTGGCGAGGGCCAGATACTCTTCAGCCCGTTTCCGACATATGTTCCTTGCACGACAGAATTTGCACCAGCTCCCACAGGAGAACTCTCCTTCACCTTTCAGCGCCTTGTCCGCTGCCGGTTTCAGTACAGTCTCACCCCAAGTCAGCAGCTCCTCTGTGGTCAGGGTAAACTGTGAGAATTTTGAGATTCGCGGCTGGTAGATAAATAAAGTAATGTTGTCTATCTCGTACAGGGGACCGAATGCCAGATACGCACCAAGGGCGTAGCACTTGAGCTGCGGATTCTCTACGGCACTTACAGGAACGCCTTTACCGTACTTGAAGTCGATCACGTACAAATGCCTGTTGCCGAGAACTATGCAGTCCGATGTCCCAAACGCATTATCCGCATACTCTGAGAAGTCAACCCGCTGCTCAACGGATATAAGCGTTTCGGGGTCTTCAAGACGAAGCTGCTCATATATCCCACAAACTTCGTCCCTATACCTTATGGCACAGCTTTCCATTTCCGCATCGTAGTGGGATAGCTTACTGCGAGGGTCTTTAGTCGGTTCTCCTAGCCTTTCCTTCAGCAAATGCTCGCACAGTGTATGAGCCTCCGTGCCTTCCTGAGCGTACTCTGACGTCTCTTCAGGCTCTGCTTTTTCTCCAAGTCGGAGAGAGGGCGGACAGTGTATTAATCTTTCAGCCGATGAGGGACTGAACCTCGCATGTACGTCAGGCATTGGCTATCTCCTTTGCAGAGGCCATGAGTTCAGAGTAGTCCTTGGGATTCACTTCTGACAGCTTCGCAGCTCCGTACTTTGTGAGGAGTGCCTTCATTTCGGCTGTCTTCCCCTGTTTGGAAATCTCCGCCAAGACTGCGCGGACATCTTCGAGCTTGGGGGATTCTTTAGGGCGTAGTTCCGCTGTGAGTTCCCTTATTACTTCCGAAAGTTCATGTAGCGCGTTCATCAGTTCATTTTCCAATCCTACATCACCTCCATCTTTCGATCAGTCTGTTCCCTCGAAGCCACGAACTTCGTCCATTTCCGATATCCGCTTAATCCTCCTTAATGCACATACAGCACATACAGCGCTCACAATAGATACACAAGACAGTATGATTTCGTACATGGTTATTCTGCCCTCTGATTCCACGCTTTTATTGCATGTTCTTCTGTGTCTTGTCCATCTGTTTGAGAACCGCATTCGAGGCAAAATGTGAACCACCAATCATTCTCGAATTTGGTATCTGCACCCCCTCCACAGAAGGGACAGTTTTTAGGGGTTGACACATCTGCTTTTATGATTCGCAGTAATGCATCAATCTCTGCTCGAAGATTCTCATCGTCGCCAGATTCCCAAAGGCCACGCGATATGCAATCCAACAGCCAGAGCATATCTGGTGCGTTTTCAATGAGCCTTGCATTCGCGTATGGATCAGCTTTATCACCGTTGAAAACGACTGCCACAGGGGTACCCTCTGAAGTGATCATTGATGTTTCCACATTGAAAAACCAATTTCTCATTTTTTACGCCTCCTCAACAATGTTCTTCCCGATTAATTGCGAATCGGTATAAGTTCTAGTAAGACCTCCCACAGTTTCACGAAACATATGGTGATTCCCTCGCTTCCCTTCATAACAAAAATCATATTCGCTATCTTGGGGGGTTGAATAAATCTTGTAAACATGACCAACCACAAAGGTACGTCGTTTGGAATTTTGCAACTCTCATCTCTTCTTTCCTAATTACATTGCTGCCTAATATGAGCCAAGTTTTGAGGCTTTGTTGCTACAAGGCTGAGCAGCCTCAAAACTTTCGCTATTTGTCAAAAAACTACAGAGAGATTTCTTGAAAAACATCCAAAATTCGTATAAAATTTTTTATTGATTAAGAAAAATCTTTCTGTATCAAATCTATGGTGTAACGTATCGTTGCTTCAGTCGATGTCAAAGGTAAATCAGTTACTTCAGTTACTTTATTTAAGGAGGGGCGTATATATGGAATATTTTCTTTGTGGAGGGGTTATGTTTTTTCTGTTGAAACAAGCCGCGATTTCGAATGCTACACCACGTGATCACATGAGAGGTCAAAAAGATGATCATTCTGAACCAATCCTAATGAGGGATTTGATTTATACTTTCACGAGGGATAATATGATCAAATCTGCAAAAGATACATCAAAGTACAAAGAATGCCTTATAGAGGGTAGCATTAATATCCCATTCAACGATATAGTGAAATGCACAGTGTACGAAAATTTGGTTAGAGATAACTATGCCACAGCAATAGAGAGAATGGATGAGTTTGTTGCTAGGCACTTAAATTCCGAGATGGCTGTTTGGCTTGTAAAAGCACTTTTAGAAATAATTGAGTGTGATACAAGTATTAAAGACAGTGTTATTTTTTACATTAAGCCGGATGGAAACACAGCAACAAAAACTGAGATAAAAACTATAGAAGATTATGATCTCTCTGCATTCCTCGTTGGGGTATTACATTACATTCTTTGTCGTAGAGACAGGAAGAATAGTGGTGGGAAAAAAATGCTTGCCTCGATTGGGATAAAAAAGAAAAGAAAATCACGCAAATATACTGGAAATTTGGGAATCACAATAACTCGAAAGATCAACGTTGCCTTTTTGCCTAATAGGGAAGGGGAACATCATGAGCCCGCCGACAGAAAAACTCCTGAAATACCGGAAATACAACAACATGCTGAATTAGAGCCAAAACTAGAAGAGTATATTCAGGAACAATTTAAGTACTACAAGAAAAAAAACATCGCTGTCAAAACGCCTCAACTGCTCCATATGCTTCTGCGATACAAAGACTGTGATATTCTAAGTGTCTTTAATAGCATCAGAGGTAGGAAAAAAAGACAGGGATACGGAGACTTCTTAGTAAGTTACTTCTCTGACCTTGATGAGTATTACCTGGAGAATAACAATTCTCTGGAAAATGATACTTCCTATAAAGATAAGAACTACGACGACTATCTAAAAATAATAGAGCATGGGCTACTGGCACTAGGACAAGAGGAGCTTGGCAGATATATATCTGCCCATCTTCTATGTTATTTCATCCTTACGCAACCCATTAGTAATACGGTAGAAGAAATGAAGAGTCAAATTACGACAGGCTATTTTAAGAATCTGGTAGGTTACATAAAAACAAATAGAACACCTACAGTTATCATCGTTAATGACGACTCTTGGGAATGAGGTGAGCTTTTGGCAGGTTCTGTAATTAAGGTTAAGAGACCCAAGCTATTACATGCTAAACCGGAACTCTTACTGCATCAATATAAAATTAATGAGATTATTGATGATAGATATTACATATTGGAAAAAACGGAAGGGTTTACTAATGTATTTTTTTGTCTTGATCTCTGGGACAATACTCCCTGCGTTCTTAAAGAAATACCAGCATACTCTGGTGAGGAAGCTAGAAATATTGCTAAAATTCCTTTTCACCCAAATGTTGTACAACTCTTGCGCCTTGAGGTTATCGGCGGCTCTATTTTTATGGTTCTTGAGTGGCTTCCTAGTACTTTACTCGATTTAATAAGGAAGTCTAAACTCTCTGCCAATGAAATAACTGATGCTATTTTCTCCATTTGTTGTGGCCTTCAGCACTGCATCTCTTACCTTTCAACAGAAAAAACATATGTACATGAAGACATAAAGCCTGAGAATGTTTTTTATGACGGCACTTTCAAACTTGCTGATTTTGGAGGTAGCTATACTGAAACATACGCTGCTCCGGAAGTGCTGAAAGGTCAAAATGCAGATTATCGCAGTGATATTTTCAGTATCGGAAAGGTTCTTCAAAAGTTATGCGCTCATTGCGAGGATAAGGCTTTTAACGAAAAAGTCCAGCCTCTTATAGAGGCTTGCACACAGTCATCTCCTGAACAAAGACCTCAGTCTCTTCAGGAAATATGTCTTGCATTAGGCAGAGAACTTACAAATGAAAATAAACAAAGTCAGTTAACTGCCATACAGTTACGCAATCTAGCTTACATCGGCGAGCCTTACGAAAGCATGTACCACGATTTAACTAAAATTTGGAAACATGGTAATGCTGAAAGTTTGTACTATGCTGGAGATGTTCTTCTGCGCATCAATCTACCTAGAGAAGCTCTCCAAATGTATTTTAAATCCCTTAACTATGGTGGTAAAGAGAACCAAGTTCTTACTAAAATTGCGCAGACCTACTCAAAACTAGGTGATTGGGATAATGTTATTAAGTATTCTAAAATGGCTCTTAATTATATAGCTCACGCAAAAAACGTTATCGGTGATTATAGTGCTATACATCTATATATCAATGCCACTTTTAACAAAAATGCTAATGAGGGTGATCCAGTTGCCTTTTCTGAGACTCCTCCCAAGAAAGAACTTTTCTCTTGGCTTCTTCCTGTATTAGAGAGGCTGCATGAAAAACAGCTTACCAGAAGAGAGAGTTTAAAGTTACTAGGGTATGTACACTACATCATGGAAGAATATGATGAAGCCATACCATATTATGAGGAATACTTCTCAGCTTCAAAGGATGACTACGAAACATCTTTTTATTATGCTATGTCTCTCTTCTTTACTTGTGATACCACAAAGGCCAAAGAGCGATTTAAATTCGTCGCCGAGTTTTTAGAAACGTCTGAATCTACCAGTCTTGGAAGGCTCATCATGCTTCTGTATTGCAAATATTTCCTGAATGATGCCGCTGGTTTTATGGACGTTCTTAAACGCTTTAACGATAAAATAGACCCTCTGTCAGACAAGGAACCTAAAAAGAAATGGTCTGAACTCATGCAAGAAGATGAACAATGGCTCAGCCTCACAAAGTTTGTCGTCGTTAATCAGCTCTTTGAGAATGACATTCAAATCACGTCTCCGTACTTTGATGTTGTGGGAAAAATGATGAATGCTCTTAACTCTGAACAACTACAACCAAAATCGAGCAGAAAGCCCGATAAGTCATGGTACAAAAATCAGCTTAGTAAGATAAAAGAGCTTAGGGCCGAATGGAGTATGTTAGAGTTGCCTCCGGTTTCAATCGCTCTAAGGCATCTGAATTTCCTATCCTATTACTGCGAATCCGTGATTTACGAGTGTCTCGGAGATTATGAGGCTATGCTTTGGGCTTGCGATAACATGCTCCAGTTTGATAAGTCTTCTCCAGAAGCTCTTTACAACAAAGCTGAAGCTCTTGTTAGGCTTGATAGATACATTGATAGCGTGCCTTTCTACCGTCGATCGTTCGATATACGACGAAAAAGTGAAGTAAAACATAGGGAGAAGGAAATCTTAATTTACCTGTATGAAAATCCTGATGAGTTTTACATGAGGCTTTTGGATGAAGCTCCTAGTTGGGGTATCGACCCC
>CAJOPI010000350.1 GCA_905236275.1 uncultured Lachnospiraceae bacterium
ACGGGCTTTTAGGTTATGTTGAAAATGCCCGCCTTTCGGAAATCAGCAGCTTTAATGAGAATCCTGCTGAAAATGCAGAGGAGTTTGACTACAGTTCGGTTCACTATGACGAGCCGGTAGTGCTTGGCTGGAATCAGGTCTTTAATACGACTGCAAACGGATTTGTCGATGAATATTTAACCTCCTGTAAGGGGCTCAACGTCATAGCACCGACATGGCTCACGCTGACCTCGACAGACGGAAGCTTCAGCAGCCTCTGCGATTCGGATTATGTATCAAAGGCACACGCGGCAGGAGTAAAGGTATGGGCTGTTGCGGATAATTTTAATTCAACCGATTTCAGTACGACTGATGACAGCTTTACCGTTCTTTCCAATTCCGAGACGAGACGTTATCTCGCTGAAAAGCTTGTAGACAGCGTTACTGCGGTGGGAGCCGACGGACTGAATATTGACTTTGAGCTTTTGTCCTCGGAAACGGGACCTCATTTTGCCCAGTTTATAAGGGAGCTTTCCATAGAATGCCGAAAGGAAGGAATCGCTCTTTCCGTTGACAATTACGTTCCGATGGCATATTCGGAGCTTTACCACAGGGAGGTTCAGGGCAAGGTTGCTGACTATGTTGTGATCATGGGTTATGATGAGTATAATACTTCCTCAACGGAAGCGGGTCCGGTAGCCTCGATAAGCTTTGTTGACGACGGAATAGAAAAGACCTTGAAGGATGTGGATTCGTCAAAGGTTATAAATGCCCTGCCGCTCTATACAAGAGTCTGGACGACAGTGGACGAAAAGCTTGGAAGTCAGGCTCTCGGAATGACGGAGGCGGCTGCTTATGTTGCAAATCATGCCTTGACTTTGGCAAAGGATGACAGTACGGGATACAATTATTACTATGGCGAAGACAGCAGCGGAAGCCATCAGGTCTGGCTTGAAGATATAGATTCGATAAATGCCAAACTTGCGGTCATGAAAAAATATGACCTTGCTGGACTTGCATTCTGGAGACTTGGCTTTGAAAAGCCGGAGGTTTGGGATCTAGTGCAGGAATATTTGAATTAAAGAGGAAAAAGCTTTGGAAACACGAGTAGTAAAGGCTTACGGTGACGAGAAAAAAGACAGGGAGTTAATGCGCGAGGCCGGTGAGATAATCAAAAAAGGCGGACTTGTGGCAATGCCTACCGAAACTGTCTATGGACTTGCGGGAGATGCACTGAATAAAGAGTCATCTAAGAAAATTTATGCGGCTAAGGGTCGTCCCTCCGACAATCCGCTTATAGTACATATAGCAGATATGGAAGCCCTGCCGAAAATAGTCAGCGAGATTCCTGAAAAAGCAAGAGCTCTTGCGGAGAAATACTGGCCGGGGCCCCTTACAATGGTTTTGAAAAAATCGGAGATAGTGCCCTATGAAACAACCGGCGGTCTGGATACTGTTGCGGTAAGGATGCCGGTCAATAATATTGCAAGGGAATTTATCAGGGCTGCAGGTGGTTATATAGCGGCTCCCAGCGCGAATAAATCCGGGAGACCGAGCTGCACGACGGCAGAGCATGTTCTCAAAGATATGGCAGGTGAGATAGAGCTTATTATTGACGGCGGTGCTGTGGGAATAGGACTGGAATCCACAATAGTTGACCTGACGGGGGAGCTTCCCTGTCTCCTGCGTCCCGGTTATATAAATCCTCAGATGCTTGAAGAAATTCTGGGAAAAATAGAAATAGACACCTCCATTGCAGGTGTCATGGACGAAAAGGCCCATCCGAAGGCTCCGGGAATGAAGTATAAACATTACTCGCCAAAGGGCGAGCTTTACATAATAGAGGGGCCGGAAGCGGCTGTGACAGCGAAAATTAACGAATTTGTGAAAAAACACAAAGAAAAAAACGAAAAAGTTGCTGTAATTGCTTCAGAAGAAACAAAAGATTCATATAAATGTGATATAATAAAGGACGTCGGTTCGAGAAGGGATGAGGAAACGATAGCCCATAACCTATTCGCGGTACTTCGCGAAATGGATGAACTTGAAGTTTCGACCATATATACCGAGGCTTTTGACACGCCCCGTATGGGAATGGCGATCATGAACCGTCTTATACGTGCGGCAGGTCACAAGATCATAAAAGTGTGACTGATAAGATTTTAGGGAGCCTTTTTTGCCGCCGGATGCCAAATCACAAGATTTGAGCAACGGCGATGCAAAAACGGACATCCGTGACTATATGTCAACATA
>CAJOPI010000351.1 GCA_905236275.1 uncultured Lachnospiraceae bacterium
GGCGGGGGAGTACGTCATGGCTCTCTTAGGTAAGGGCTGGGAGCGCGAATATGGAAATGATACGGGGATGACCCTGCATTTCCACAATTATATGGAAATCGGATACTGCTACAGCGGCAGCGGAAGGATAATTTTCGAGGACAGGGCTTACAGGTACAGCGGTGACATGTTCACGATAATTCCGCCCTATATACCGCATACGACTATTTCTGACGCGGGAAATATCTGTAAGTGGGAGTTTCTTTATATAGATATGGATGAATTTATCAAAAAACGTATGCAGATGAACAGCATTTTCGAAGACCATGCGATAGCGACTATAAATAAGCAGGGGATGCTTTATGCTGTAGACAACAGAAAGAAGCTCAGTCAGTATGTGCTGAACATAATAGATGAATGCCGCGGCGAGAAGCTTTATTATAAGGAGTCCGCCAGTGGACAGATATATTCCATGGTCATCGAACTTCTGAGGCAGAATTCCGAACAGAGCCAGAAGACACTGGAAACGAAGATGGGACAGATGATAAAGAACGTCTTTGATTATGTCAAGACTCATTACCAGGAAGATATAAAGGTGCAGGATATGGCGAATGCCTGCAGCTTAAGCGAGACCCACTTCCGCAGGAGCTTCGAGAGCGTAATGAATATGAAGCCGGCGGACTATGTTAATTATGTGAGAATTGACATGGCATGCAGGCTTATAAGCAAGGAAAATCTTTCCATGGAAGAAATCGCATTCAGAGTAGGCTTTCAGTCACAGTCCACCTTCAACCGCAATTTCAAAAGAATAACCCAGATGACACCTTATAAATGGAAGGAAGATGTGCGAAAAAACAACCACGAATTTCCGGGATATGGTATAAGTGCTCTTCAGGGCTGGGATTTTCCGGAGTAGATCTGACGATTATTCAAACTGCACAAAGATACTTTTGAAAATGTGAAGGTGAAATAATAAAATTCGATTAAAAATGGTCGAATTTGCAAAGAAATAATAAAGAAATAGTCAAAATACTAATCCTTGTTCATATATAATACACATATCAGTTGAAGACACTATAAAGTGTATTTGAAGGAGGATTATTTTTTATGAAAAGGAAAATTGTATCAGCAATCCTTGCTGCAGTAGTTGCAGCAACAACTCTTGCAGGATGCGGCTCAGGCTCATCATCAGATGGAGCAGCAGCTACAACGGCAGGAAGCGAAGCAGCAGGAAGCCAGGCAGCAGGTTCTGAAGCAGCAGGCGGCGCAGCAGACGCAGGTGCAGACGGACATACACTTTCCGTATACGCATGGGACAAGAACTTCAATATCCCTGCTCTTGAGGCAGCAGAAGCTGATTATCAGAAGAATGTAGATCCGGAGTTCAAGCTCAACATCGTAGAGCAGTCACAGTCATCCGACGTTGAAAATGCCATCACAATGGCAGCTTCATCCGGCGACTATTCAAACCTTCCGGACATCGTTCTTTTCCAGGATCACTATATCAACAAATTCGTTGCGGATTATCCGGATGCATGGCAGGATGTTAACGATGCAGAAGTTAACTGGGATGATTTCTCACAGGAGAAGCTTTCCTACTCAACTATTGACGGCAAGCATTATGGTATTCCTGTAGATAACGGTGCTGTTATCTTCGCTTACAGAACAGATATCCTTGAAGAGTGCGGCTACACGATCGATGATGTTACAGGAATCTCATGGGACAGATTCGATGAGATCGGAAAAGAAGTTCAGGAAAAGACAGGCAAGTATCTCCTTTCAATGGATGGTGACGGAAACGACCTTGTATACATGATGCTCCAGGCTGAAGGCGAGTCACAGTTCAAGGACGGAAAGCCTCAGATCGCAGATAACGAGACAGTTAAGAAGGTTGTAGAAACAATCGTTAAGCTTGCAAATGACAAGGTTCTTTATCTTGCAAATGACTGGTCAGACTACACAGACCAGACAATCGTTGGCGACATGGTTGCAGGTGTTATGAACGGTAACTGGATCATCCCTACAATCAAGCAGGTAGAAGCTAACAGCGGTAAGTGGGAGATCACTTCAATGCCTACACTTGCAGGCGGCGAGGGATATGCAGCAAACGGCGGTTCTTCACTTTACATTACAGCTAACTGCAAGAACACAGATCTTGCAAAGGACTTCCTTGCAAAGACCTTCGGCGGCAGCAAAGAGACCTATGATGCAGCACTTACAAACGGCGGTGTTATCACAACCTGTGTATCAGCAGGTAAGTCTGATGTTTACAATGAGGGCGTTGATTACTTCAACAACCAGCCTATCTATTCAAAGATAGTTGAGATGGGTGCAAACATCCCTGTTGTTGAACAGAGCGACTATCACTACAGAGCTCGTACTTATGTGGCAGCAGCTATCATCAACATCATCAATGGTGCAGATGTAGACACAGAGCTTAAGAATGCAGAAGACCAGCTCAAGTTCGAGATGGGTATCGAATAATTAAAGCTAACTATTTTTTCGGGGGATCGGTCAGGATTTTCTGCCGATTCCCCCTTTTTAACTTTTAATCAGAGATAATCATGTGTTTTACTCTATAAGTCCAGTCTCAAAGCATAAACGGATGCGTGTTTACACGCAAATCTGTTTATGCTTTAGAGACGACAACATGTA
>CAJOPI010000352.1 GCA_905236275.1 uncultured Lachnospiraceae bacterium
AACATAATCGAGATGTATAGTATTCGATAGGATTATTCGTTGACAAATGTATCTTCACACAAAATCGGCTGTTTCTTATCGCTCTGGAAAAAATAGCCTATTCTTTGTTTACTGCGTATCAAATTCTGACCCGCGAAAACGTCTGTTAATGATACATTCTTTTTGACGCTCTTTCTTCTGCAATTATTTCATCACAGTGGTTGATATCCGTTACGGCAGAAAAAGGGAATGAGAGCTTCTTTTCCTTTGCTTGTTTCAAATTTCTTTTCTTTGTTTTATGCGTATCAACTGTTGACCTACTAATCGTTGCTCAAACCTGTGCTTACTTCTTGACAAAAGCCTTGCTTGTTTTTGTCACATCCGCTGCAAAAATTTTCTCATATCAGCAAAATAGCATCAGGCAGGACTTGTGTAGCTCCATTTGTTTTTAGAAAACCGCTCAACGCTCGGATTTATCGTTCGGTTGGTATTTCTTTTACAACCGTCTCCAAAACCGCGTGCCGAGGGTTCAAGTCCTTCTGCCCCTGCCAGACGAATGCCGCATAAACGTGATGTTTATGCGGTTTTTTCGTCCTCGCGGGGTTTTCTACCCTTCAAAATACCCTTTACGGGTTATCACTCATTGTACGCATTTGCACTCATTGGATATATTCTGAATAAAGGCTTCCATTTTATCTGCGTTATCACGTTTCATATTCTCGGAAACATGACCGTAAATGTCGAGCGTAAACGCCGCTGTGTAATGTCCGAGATTCTCCTGCACCGTCTTTATATCTCCGCCCGATTGGAGCGCCGCAACGGCGTAAGAATGTCTTAAATCGTGAAACCTACAAGAATTCAAGCCTATTGTACGAACTATCCTTTTGAAGCAATGTGTGACGGTTGTGTGTGAAAGATGATTGCCTAATTCATCGGTAAAAACAAGATTCCACTCGTTGCACCATGCGTCTCCGGCAAGCGCTCTCCATTCCCTTTGTCGTTCCATCTGCTCCCTGAACAGCTCGACAATGCTCTGAGGTATTCTCACAGACCTGCTTTTGCCGTTTTTGGTAGCGGAGAGGAAATACTTCCCGTCCTTTTTCTTTTCCTGAATAAGCTGCTTGCTGATCAATATGGTGTTCCTCGTCAGGTCTACACAATCCCACGTCAAGCCTAATATCTCGCCCTTTCTCATGCCAGTAAACAGGTCTATCGTGTACAGCAGCTCAAATCTGTGACCTCTGATAGCGTTGAGGAACAGCGCGATATTGCTGTCCGTAATAGGCTTTATTTCCGCCCGTATCACTTTCGGAAGAGTAACATTGTCTGCGGGATTGAATTTGATATAGCCGAGCGCAACAGCCTGAGCAACGGCTTTATGCAGCACTCCATGAATGTTCTTTACCGTTTTGGGAGATAAGGCTTTTTTGCTTCGGTATAAGCTGTTGTAAAACCGCTGAATGATTTCCGTTTTCAATTCGCACAGCCTTACTTTGCCTATTGCCGGTCTGATATGAACGTCAATCTGCGTCCGGTAGGTGGATATTGTCGTAGGACGAAGGTGGATTGTGTATTCCTCAAGCCAGATATCGAGCCATTCGGAAACGGTCATTTTACAAAGCTCCTGATAGGTTCCGTTATCAACCTCGGTGGTCAATTCACGCAGCTTCTGGGAAACCTCTTTCTGAGTCTTTCCGTATATGCTTTTCTGTATCTGCTTGCCCGTCCCCGGGTCGCGTCCTATGGTGTAGCGGGCTTCCCATTTTCCGTCCGTTCTGCGGCGTATAGTGCCGCCGCCCCTTGCTCCTTTCCTTGCCATTTATCCCGCCCCCTTAGTTATCATACATCATAAACTCGCGGGAGAGATATTCGGCTGTCGCGTCGTCGCAGATGTTTCTGAGGTCGTCTCGGACAGCAAGGCGCTGTGTTTTCATATCAGACACTATGCCTCCGAGATACTCCATCATACTGCCGGAAAGCATTAGCTGGACGTAGGAGTACACGTCGTTTTCAAGCAGCAGTTCAAGCTGTGAGCGCATGGATGCGGTCGTTTCGAGGGTGTCCTCATAATCCGGCACATAGTAATCCTCGACGCTTCTGTCGCTGAATACAGCCGTAATTATGTTGTCGTCCATGTCGTATATTGCCATTACAAGTTCTTTGTTCATTATAACCTCCGATCTGTGTTGGAATTAACTTCGCCGTCAATTTCATTATACACTATCTTAATTTCAAATGCAACGCTTTAAAGCGCTAAATTTTAGCTTGCGCTACCTATTATTCGCGTTCCTTGCCGAAGCTCGGCTTTTTCCGTGCCTTGCCTGATCGACCAACTCATTCATAGCTTTCGGGCCGAGCAGCTTCCTTATCTTTTTGTAATCGTCTAACTTTTGCACTAATCCGGTCATTTTCTCTCTAAGCCATCTGACCTCAAGCCGCAGATTATCGCACTCTCTTTCAAGCCCGGCTACCTTTGACCGCCAATGCTCAGC
>CAJOPI010000353.1 GCA_905236275.1 uncultured Lachnospiraceae bacterium
AAGCCTCACGTATCGTTTCAATCCGCGATTCGGCAGTATCGGTGAAATTCCTGCAGATTACCTCATAAACATCCTCACCTCCTGCAAGTTCGATTCCCTTCGCGCTGTCGATTCCCTGAATGTCCTTTATCCTTTCAAGAACCGATTCCGTTTCATTCTCCGCAGTCTTTATATTGTCTTCGGCTGTTTCGGAATCCTCATTATCCTCTGCCGGCTCAATCTTCTCATCGCTCAGATAGCTTTGCACCATTGCCTCGAATTTAACGCCGTCAATAGGCTTCGACAGGTAATTTGTATAACCCTTCTTCATGTACTCTTCCCTTACACCCTTGACAGCATGTGCTGTAAGGACAATGATGGGCGTTTCGGCGTTAAGAGGACATTCGGACCTTATGGCAGTCATGGTCTCCTCTCCGTTCATCTCAGGCATCATCGAATCAAGGAAGATTATATCATACTGTTTTTCCTTTGCCATCTCCACAGCCTTTTTACCGCTGAGACTGGTTTCTATCCGCACCCTGGTTCTCTTAAGCAGATTTTCGGCAACTATTAAGTTCATCTCTACGTCATCAACGATAAGTATTTCGGCATTCGGCGCATGGAACTTCTCCTTCATTGCAGCCTCTTCAGATGCCTCTTCCCTTCTGCTCTTATAATCACCGATGCGTTCAAGTGACCTTACCGGCTGCAGTATCGCAAACGAGAACGTGGAACCCTCGCCGTAAACGCTTGATACTTCAAGTTTACTTCCCATCTGGTCAAGAAGACTCTTCGTGATGCTCAATCCAAGTCCGGTTCCTTCGATTTTTTTGTTTCTCTGCTCATCGAATCTTCTGTAAGGAGAAAAGAGCTTTGCCATATCCTCCTTTCGGATTCCTATTCCCGTATCCCTTACGGATACCTTCAGGAGAATATTTTCCGGGTCAACGTTCTCATAAGTCATGCTGAAGGTGACGGAACCTTTCTCGGTATACTTTATCGCATTATTCAGAATATTCATTATTATCTGTGTAATGCGTACATCATCCCCATAGAGTCTCTCCGGTATATCGGGATTGATATCCAGTATCATTTCAAGTCGTTTCCCCTCCACCCTCGGCTTTGTCATGCTTACGAGGTCATTAACAACCGAACTCATACTGTATTCTCCGGGAACGAGTTCAAGATTTCCCGACTCGATTTTTGAAAAATCAAGTATATCATTTATCAGGGAAAGAAGGTTTTTACTTGCGCTGTGAATATCACGCGCATATTTTTTTACTGTTTCGTCCTTAGCCTCCCTTAATATCATTGTATCCATTCCGATAATGGCATTTATAGGTGTTCTTATCTCATGTGACATAGAGGCAAGAAAAACCGACTTTGCCTTGTTTGCGTCCTCTTCCGATCTCAGTGCCCTTTCAAGAGCCTGTGCCTTTTCCCTTTCAAGCCTTGTAACGACTCTGTCATGTTCGCCCTTCTGTCTTTTGGTCATTGAAGAAACACTGAACTGGACAATGGTAAGTATCGAAAAAACAAATACCAGTACAGACATGAAATAGAAATACACACTAAACTCAAAGGTCTCATGTGTTTCCATTTCCTTAAGAAAACTGTAGGTTTTCTCCGATACCATGGAACCGTTGTCATTCAGGATTTCAATATGAAATTCATGAAGACCGTAGGGCAGATTCTCATAATAAACCGACTCCAGTTCGCTCTGCCTTATCATACTTTTCTCTTCATCAATTTCCGTCATATAATAACGAACGTAAGGGTCGGTCATGGTGAAATTATTGACCCTTATGGACAACTCCAGCTTTGACGAACCCTTAGGGATGACTATCAGCTCTTCATCCGTAGGTGAAACAGCTTCCTCATCTATTTCGATATTGGACAGTTCTGCCCTGTATTCCCTTACCGAAGTCTTGTAATTATTGGTATCAAGAACATATACTCCATTGCTTCCCGCAATATAGAGTAAGCCCTTATCGTCAGCCCAGTTCCATGCATTGCTTGTAAGGCTCCCCGGAAGTCCGTCATTTATGCTCAGAAGCCTGAAATCACTGTTTTCTGAATCTGACATATATTTTTCATAATCAACAACATAAATTCCGGCTCCTCCGGTAATGAAGAGTACACCGGCATCATTCATATAGATATCATAATTGTTGTAATAAGGAATGCTGTCGAGTTTTCTTATCAATGAATTTTCATCCAGAAAACAGACTCCGCTTCCGGTAAGCACGAAGCAGCCGCTTCCCCTTTTGTTTTCCACTATTCTTAAAACCACGCCGGAGCTTAATCCACTCTCCTTCGAAAGATAGCCCTTGACCTCACCGTCTTTTATCTTAAGTATCCCTTCTCCGTCAGTTCCTGCAAGTACGCTCCCGTCCTTCGTTTCCGTAATATTCAGAATCCTTGAGCTTTTTAATTCCTTTCCCAGAAGCAGTTTTTTCTCTACTCTTCTATTGTTCAGAATGCTGAGCCCGTCGTGGTCCGATACCATCACTCTTCCGTCCGAAAGCTCCTTTATGACCCGAACCGACTTTTTCTCAAAGGAATTTCCGACTCTCGGATATTTTTCAAAGCTGTCATCCGCCGCAACTTTGACAAGCCCTTTCTGATAACCTGCCATCAGAATGTTGCCTGATTTCGTCAGTTCGATGGTCCTTATCCTGTCATGCTGAAAAAATTCCGTAAGGTTGCTGCTTACACTTTTCCCTGCAAGTGTATCGAGCACGACAAGTCCGTCATCGGTTCCCACATACATAATCCCATCACGTTCACAGATGGCATTTACCACGCCCGCATCAAGATTATTGAGCCTGAACAAATCCCTGAAAACTGACCTGTTTAGCGACAGGAGACCCTCTCTCGACGAGGAAAACCATATATTTCCCTGATAGTCCTTTAAAATATTGTCAACCGAATTATCGAAGCTGTCTGCTTCTATCTTTGTTTCGCTCCAATCCCTGTCTATATATCCTACCCCGTTTTCCGCTGCTATATAGGTTACGCCGGTCGAATCGAAGTAAAGGTCATTTATTTTAGGAAAATCCTCTGTTTTGACAGAGCCGACAAAGGAAAGCCTGTCATTTTTTATCAGAAACTTGTCAAGTCTTCCCACGTCAGTTCCCGCGAAAAGAGTCCCGTTCGGATCGAATTCAACAGTTCTGACCTTCCAGTCCTCCGGAATGTATCTGCAAACCTCATGTCCCGCAGAGTAAAGCCATATCTCACCGTCAGAATTTACGGCAGCCACATTATCATTTTCATCTGAAGAAAGCTTTTCCGCCTTTCCGACATCATTAAAAACATGATATATTTCGAATTCTGTTCCATTATAGCCTGCAATCGCAATACCCTCGTCCGTCGCTATGTAATAGACTCCGTTCGAATCCTGCAGGATATCCCTTATCGTATCGGAAGGCAATCCATTTTTACTGTTCAGGCTGACATATTCATTTTCATTTATACGGATTGCCAGACCGTTTCCGTTCGTTCCTATCCAGAGCCGGTCTTCATCATCCTTATAAAGCGTCTGAACGCTTATTGCGGAATCCGTCTCATCACAGATTTCAAATCTGCTTCCGTCAAATCTGTAAAGACCTCCATAGCTGGCAATCCACATGGTTCCGTCATCAGTCTGCTCTATATCATTCGCACAGCCTCCCGTCAGACCGTTGCTGCCATTATATATCCTCTCCACGAAATTGATTCCGGATGCTGCCTCTGCCTTCTCTGCGGCAAAAGCCATTGAAATGGCGCAGAAAAAGACAACACCCAAGGATATTTTTCCACCCAGTGCCTTCTTTAATTCCTTTGCCCTTTTCTTTTTCCTAACCGAATTAGCTATACGTATTCCGATAAAGATGATCAGGTTCGCCATCAGGACATCAAGGAATGCGATAAAGAGTGCCGCAACAAAATCGCTTAAAAAATAGGTACTAAGTACCGTATCAAGCTCGATTATAACCGCATCCGGCAGCTCCAGTCCGGTCATTCCTTCGGAAAAGATCTCGTTTTCCAGCAGAATAAAAAGAGACCTCACCAGTGCCGTTATCGTAGTTATGGCTGCAAAATCCATGAATTTGTCAAAATAAGAATTTTTCCTTAAAATTATTCCCATAAAGACTGCAACAGCCAGATCGGCAATCATGTGATAAATATCTGCCCCTAAAAGAAGAAAATTTATCAGGGCAGAAAGTGCAGCTATAAATGACGCAGCTACGGGACCCAGAAGATATGCCGTAAATACCGTCCCCGGCAGGTCAAAATACGCCGGGGCATTGAAAAGCCTCGCCGCAAAAGTGCCCAGAAGATTCATCAGCACTGCACATATGAATACTATTATATATTTTCTTATCAGTTTCATCTCTAAATTACTTTCCAAGGAACTGTTTTATATGATGTCAGGGTCAAAAGTCATCATCCATGGCAAGCTTGCTTGCCAGTGGGTGAATGACTTTATGACCCGCCCCAATATGAG
>CAJOPI010000354.1 GCA_905236275.1 uncultured Lachnospiraceae bacterium
ATTGAGAGTGACCAGTACATCGAGGATTATTTCGTTGCTGACTGCTTCATCAATCTCTATAGGATTTTGAAGTGTAATATCCTTTACATCAGACGGATGAAGTCCTTTGGCAGCGCATATGAAAGATTTAAGCGCCTTCTTGGATGTCTGCATGACATGATGAAACATTAGATCATTACGTAGGGTAATGTCAATCGGGCCTGTTGCCAGGCTAAAAGAATTTTTCTTTTGCATAAAAATTTTCCTTAATTTATTTTCTAAAGGAATTCCCTTGATGTGTTTTTTGATTAGAGGAACTGCGTTGCCGGCTGCCGTTCCAAAGAAAAGTGTTCTGAATGACAGGACGAAAAGTATGATAACATATTTGTATACATAATGCAAGCGAAAATTTTTGAAGGGTAGTGTTGCTTCATAAAACACCCCTAAACCACTAAACTCCAACAGTTCCTTCATTGCAGTTTAAGCGGATTCGTGGTAATATTTAGTCTGAATTGCGTTGTGCGTGAAGATTGAGGAGGGAGCTATGGTTAAAGAAGGTAAAATCTGGGTCGCGAATAATGAAAAGGGAGAAAATATCTTCCTCTATACTTCAATGGCGAACAGGCATGGGCTGATCGCGGGGGCTACCGGAAGCGGAAAGACCGTTACATTAAAAGTTCTTGCCGAGTCTTTCAGTGATATGGGTGTACCTGTATTTCTCTCTGATGTAAAGGGAGACCTTGCAGGCATTTGTGAGGCCGGTGAAAATACGGAGGATATGCAGAAGCGCATAAAGAACTTTTCTCTTGAGGAAGAGGGCTTTAGTTTTCAGAAATATCCTGTGACCTTTTGGGATATTTTCGGAAGCAAAGGAATTCCGCTGCGCACTACGGTTTCGGAAATGGGACCGCAGCTTCTTGGTAAAATCTTGAGACTCAATGATTTACAGAAGGATATTTTATCAATCGTTTATAAAATTGCTGACGACAATAATCTTCTTCTGATAGATACGAAGGACCTGAAAGCCTGTCTGAATTACGTCGGTGAAAATGCGAAGGACTTTGCTGCGGATTATGGAAATATAAGTAAGGTTTCAATCGCTGCGATTGTACGGGCTGTTGTTGCCTTAGAGACGGAGGGGGCTGACAGCTTTTTCTTCGAGCCTGCGCTCAATATAAGAGACTGGTTCAGCGTTGACAGCAACGGCAGGGGAATGATAAATATCCTCGACAGTACAACGCTTATAAATAACAGCTCGCTTTATTCGACCTTTATGCTGTGGATGCTCTCGGAGCTTTTCGAAACGCTCCCGGAGGTTGGTGACAGCGAAAAGCCGAAAATGGTATTTTTCTTTGATGAAGCGCATCTGCTTTTCAAGGACACAGGCAAGGTCCTCATCGAGAAAATCGAGCAGGTCGTCAAGCTTATTCGTTCAAAGGGCGTGGGTGTTTATTTTATAACTCAGAGTCCGCGCGACATTCCCGATGGGGTTCTTTCCCAGCTCGGAAATAAAATTCAGCACGTACTTCATGCCTACACACCTACCGAATCGAAAGCTGTTAAAGCAGCCGCAGACTCCTTCAGGACCAATCCTGAATTCAATACACGCGAAGCTATCGAGTCTTTAGGCACAGGTGAAGCTGTATGTTCTTTTCTTGATGAAAGCGGTGTTCCGACTGTCTGTGAAAAGGTTAAGATACTTCCTCCAAGAAGCAGGATGGGTTCTATAACCGATTCCGTTCGTGACAGCGTTATCAAAAACAGTATGCTTTACAGTAAATACGCGGAGAGCTATGATCCGGATTCTGCATATGAATTTCTTATGCGGAAGGGACTGGAGGCGGAGAATGCTGTTGCATCTGCCGTTCAGCAAAAGGAAGCTGCGAAAACAACCGCAAAAGAGGAAACGGCAGACAAGCGACGCAGGACGGCAGCGGTTAAGTCTGTCGGAAATTCCGTTGCCGGAACCGTCGGCAGGGAAGTCGGTAAGCAGGTTGGAGGCAGTTTCGGAAAGTTTGGAAAAACTCTTGGAGGAAATGTCGGTGCCAGCATTGGCAGAGGGCTTCTTTCGACCTTATTCAAACTTTGAAATCAGACCTGACAAAAGGAGCTTAGAGATATGCCGAAGGAAAAAGCCGGACGGAACAGAACTATAGATATTTCTGTCGAAGATGGCCGTCAATTCCTTGAACGCTGCAGGGTAATAGATAAGAAATCAGATTTGACAGATATTATTGATAAGACGATATGGGGCGATTGCATGACAGTAATGCCGCTTTTGGCGACCGGCTTTGTTGATTTGCTTATAGCGGACCCACCCTATAATCTTGACAAGGATTTCAATGGAAGAAAATTCAGGAAAACAACAGAAGATTCATATATAGAATATACCGAGAGCTGGATTGAAAAAGTCATACCCCTCTTGAAGCCGGATGCAACCATATATGTATGCTGTGACTGGCAGTCAAGTTTCGCTGTCGGAATGGTACTGAAAAGACATTTTTACCTGCAGAACAGGATTACATGGCAAAGGGAAAAAGGACGAGGTGCGTTAAATAATTGGAAAAACGGCATGGAAGATATATGGTTTGCGACTAATTCTAAATCCTATACCTTCAATGTTGATGCCGTAAAAATCCGCCGTAAGGTTATAGCTCCGTATAAGGTTGACGGAAGGCCGAAGGATTGGGAAGAGACTGCGGAAGGAAAGTTCAGGAATACCTTTCCTTCGAACTTTTGGGACGATATTTCCATACCTTACTGGTCGATGCCGGAAAATACTGCCCATCCTACACAGAAGCCTGAAAAACTGCTTGCTAAACTGATACTTGCAAGTTCCAATCAGGGGGATATTGTTTTTGACCCGTTTTTAGGGTCCGGTTCCACCTCTGTTACGGCAAAAAAGCTCAATCGTCACTTTGTCGGGATTGAAGCGAATGAGCAGTACTGTGTGTGGGCTGAAAAGCGCTTGGAAATGGCAGCTGCGGATACTACTATTCAAGGCTACGCTGACGGAGTTTTCTGGGAAAGGAACACAGCTTCACTGCGGAGAAGCAGAAAAAAGGAAAACGGGGATAATTGATCCGATTCTAAAAATTTTGTGAAAATTTTATAAATTGATTGTATAGACTTTTATACATTACTGTTGTAAAATATTGTCGTTTGTTGATGGTGTTGGCAGCTGCGGAAGACTTTGAAAGTACTTACGCAGCAGTATAAATACCGGTCACAGACGGCAATTTTTTACAATTTTTTTCAGAAGAAGGAGAAAACATGCTGGAACAATTATTTCACCTCAAAGAACATGGCACAACTGTAAGGACTGAGCTCGTTGCAGGTCTTACCACCTTCCTGGCAATGGCCTATATACTTGCCGTAAATCCAAGCATACTTGGAACGGTTATGAATCCCGGCGGAGTATTTGTGGCAACTGCTATAGCATCAGCGGTAGCAACCTTTATCATGGGATTTCTGGCAAATTATCCCATAGCTCTTTCGGCAGGACTCGGACTTAATGCATATTTTGCCTATACAGTCTGCTTAGGCGAGCTTGCAAACGAGACAGATCCCTTTACAATCTGCCTTACTGCGGTACTTTGCGAAGGTATTTTCTTTATAGCTATTTCAGGCTTTAAGTTCAGAGAGCAGATAATCAATGGTATTCCCCAGAACTTAAAGTATGGTATCTCGGCAGGTATCGGACTTTTCGTTGCATTTATAGGACTTCAGGGAGCAGGAATAGTTGTAAACAGCGATTCCACACTTGTTGACCTCGGAAGCTTTGCAACAGCAGAAGTAGCACTCTGCCTGATAGGAACGATTATAATAGTTGTTCTTTCGCATTACAGGATCAAGGGTTCGGTTCTTATCGGTATACTTGCAACATGGGTTCTGGGAATGATTGCCCAGTCAACAGGCTGGTATACAGGAAACTGCCTTCCTGATTTCTCAGCAGGAATAGATTTAAGCGGAATTTCAGAGACAGCTTTCAAGTTCAACTTTGGCTGGGTTGCATCACATTTCATCCAGTTCCTTGCCATCTTTTTCAGCTTCCTCTTTGTAGACCTCTTTGATACTGTAGGAACTGTAGTAGGTGTTGCTGACAAGGCAGGACTTCTTGACAAGGACGGTAAGCTTCCGAGAGTCGGCAAGGTATTCATGGCTGACGCGGTTGGTACTGTACTTGGTGCATGCCTCGGAACTTCTACTGTTACGAGCTTTGTAGAGTCTTCAGCAGGTGTTGCGGCAGGCGGAAGAACAGGACTCACAGCAGTAACAACAGGTTTCCTTTTCCTCGTATCGCTTGTACTCAGCCCTGTATTCCTTGCAATTCCTTCCTTTGCAACAGCTCCGGCTCTTATTTACGTAGGAATGCTCATGGTTTCAAGTACAAAACAGATTAAATTCGACGGTGATGTGGCAGATACCTTTGGCGCATACATGGCACTGCTTCTCATGCCCCTTACCTACTCAATCGCAAACGGTATCATGTTTGCAATCCTTGCATGGGTTATCATCAAGTTATTCACAGGTAAGGCAAAGGATGTAAGCCCCGTTATGTGGATCATATTCGTGCTCTTTGCAGCCCGTATAGCCACCCTTGTTCTTAACTTTAGATAATAGTCGTTCGATATAAATTATTATAGAAGAAAATCAGCCCCTGATCGGACATTTCAAAATGACTTTTTGACCGCGCTTAAAAAACGATTTGCGCGGCAAAAAGTCATTTTGCAAATGCCCGGTCAGGGGCGTCACTTTTTAAAACAAAAAAAGGAGACTCAAAAAAGTCTCCGTAAAACTATATAAAATTTATATCAAACTTAACCAACACGCTTAAGTGCAAATTCATTCATTGCAGAAATGATTCTTGTCTTCTCTTTTCCCTCAGCCTGAAAATGAAGATCAATGGGCTGCTTTAAGTTAAGGCTCATGATTCCCATGATTGACTTGGCATCGATGTAGTATCTTCCCTGTTCCATATCAAAATCACCCGGAAGTGTTGACATAGTTTTGTTGAACTTACGAAGCTGATCTACTGAATCGAATTTCAAAGTTACTGTTGACATATTAAATTCCCTCCATAAATAAATGCATCACCGTTTCCCAGAC
>CAJOPI010000355.1 GCA_905236275.1 uncultured Lachnospiraceae bacterium
AGGGAATAAGCTTTAAGGATAAGGAAACCGAACGTGATGCTGCATCACTCAGATTTACCGAGAGACAGGCAAATGCCATTCTGGATATGCGTCTCTACAGGCTCATCGGTCTGGAAATCGATGCTCTGAATAAGGAGCATTCTGAAACCCTGAAAAAGATTGCAGAGTATGAGGACCTTTTGAACAATCCGTCCTCTATGAACAAGGCAATTATCAGGGATCTGGACAGATATAAAAAAGAATACGGCGTGGAGAGAAGAACACAGTTAGAGAATGCAGAGCAGATTGTTATCGAGGAAAAGCCGGTTGAAGAGGTTGACCTCGTATTCCTTATGGACAGGTTCGGCTATGCAAGGACGGTAGATACAGCGACCTACGAGAGAAATAAGGAAGCTGTACAGGCGGAGTTTAAGTATTACTTTACCGTAAAGAATACAGGAAAGGTCTGCCTCTTTACTGCTGACGGAACGATGCACTCGGTGAAGGTTTCCGACCTTCCGCTGACTAAGTTCCGCGATAAGGGTATTCCGATAGATAATGTAAGTAATTATGACAGTGCGAAGGAAAACTGTGTTTATGTTGATTCTCTTGAGAATATCCTGAAATCAAGGCTTTTATTTGTAACCAAAAAAGCAATGGCAAAGATTGTTGATGGCTCGGAATTTGACGTGTCAAAGAAAAGCATTGCCGGAACCAAGCTTGGAGATGATGATGAGCTTCTTACAATTATGACAGTAGGCGATTTTGAAAGACAGGTGTTTTTGCAGACTGCCGACGGATATATGCTCAGATTTTCGATCGATGAAATACCGGAGAAAAAGAAAGCGGCTATAGGTGTAAGGGCTTTGAAGCTGGGTGCGAAGGATGTCGTGGAGAATGTTTTCCTTATGAATTTTGCTGATGAGCGGACGTTCACGTATGGAAATAAGGAAATCGCGCTTACAAGCGTGAAGCTGACAGGCCGTGATGCAAAAGGTACAAAAATCCGAACATAATGTTGACTAAGTTTAAGCATAATTGTAAAATAGTTTTTGACGAAAGGAAAATATCAGATGAGAGTAATTGCCGGAAGTGCAAGAAGGCTTCAGCTTAAGACACTTGACGGAACGGATACAAGACCTACTCAGGATATAATAAAAGAAACGCTCTTTAATGTTATTCAGAATGAAGTTCCCGGAAGCCGTTTCCTTGATCTTTTTTCGGGAAGCGGTGCGATAGGGATAGAGGCACTGAGTCGTGATGCATCCTCTGCGGTCTTTGTAGAGAATAACAGGAAAGCCGTTTCGATAATCAACGAAAATCTTACTTTCACCCGACTTGCGGACAGGGCGGAGGTTATTACCGGGGATGTGATGATTGCCCTTCAGCAGATAGAAAGAAAGGGCCGATTCGATATCATTCACATGGACCCGCCTTACAATAAGGATCTTGAAAAGAATGTTCTGAATTATCTTAAGGATTCAAAGCTTGCTGATGAAGATACCCTTATAATCGTTGAAGCTTCGCAGGAGACAGACTTTGGCTATCTGGAGGATTTTGGATACAGAGTAGTTAAAGATAAGATATACAAAAGGAACAGACATTTATTCCTGAAGAAAATAGGAAAGGGTCAGGAAGGATAATTCCTGAGTGGAAGCTGCAAAATGGCTCGTGCAATTTATCCGGGATCATTTGATCCGGTTACCTACGGTCACATTGACATTATAAAGAGAGCGGCGGATATATTCGATGAACTCACTGTGAGTGTACTCAGTAATTCTGCAAAAAGTCCGTTGTTTTCTGTTGATGAACGTGTTAATATGTTAAAGGAAGTCTGCTCGGACTTGAAGAACGTGCGGATTACGTCATACATGGGGCTTCTTGCGGAATATGCGCAGGACGAAGGTTTCGACGTAATTATTAGGGGCTTAAGAGCTATAACGGATTTTGAATATGAGCTTCAGATGGCACAGACAAATCACAAGATAAGTGAGTCTGTAGATACTGTTTTTTTAACTACAAGTCTTGAGTATGCATATCTTTCATCTTCAATCGTGAGAGAAGTTGCAAGATACGGCGGTGACATTCATAATTTCGTGCCTGATTTGGTGGCAGAACAAGTATATGCAAAGGCAGGTATAGATAGAAATGGCAAGCAGTAAAATAGAACAGCTCATAGATGAGATAATTGATTATATAGACGGATGCAGGTTTTCAACTTTTTCAAGTACGAAAATCCTTGTTGATAAAGAGGAAATAGAGGGGCTTCTTCATGAACTGAAAAGCCGCACTCCTGATGAGATAAGACGTTACCAGAAGATTATAAGCAATAAAGAGGGAATAATGGAGGATGCAAGAAAGAAGGCAGACGACATTATTAAGCAGGCGACTGTTTATACCGATCAGATGGTAAATGAGAATTCCATAATGCAGCAGGCTTATGCACAGGCGAGTGAAATTATCGAGCAGGCGAAACAGCAGGCACAGCAGATGCTGGATGCCGCTACGGTTCAGTCAAATGAGATACAGCTTTCAGCGATGCAGTATACAGATGATTCATTAAGCAGCATTGAGAACATCCTTGTTCAGTCTATTAATCATACGCAGGATTATAATAATCAGTTTATTAATTCTCTTTCACAGATATTGAATGTTGTAAGCTCGAATCGTGCAGAGCTTCATCCTGAGAACAGTTATTCAGATATTCCTGTCATGGAAGAGGAAATCCCGACAGCTGAGGAGGTTCCGCAGGAGGCTGAACTGGCAGCGGAAGCAGCAGGTAAGGGTGCAGAAGAAGCTTAAGGATTTGCGGATAAACGTAAACTAACCCGTCATAGCAATATGGCGGGTGTCTTTTTAGGAGTGAAGGAAGTTATGGCTAAGTTATCAAATCTTGAGCCTCTTAATGTTTTTAAGTATTTTGAGGAAATAAGTGAAATCCCTTCGGGTGAAGGGGATACTTCAGCAGTAGGAGATTATATCGAAAATTATGCGAAGAGTCATTCTTTTCGCTATGAGAGAGAGGATAACGGGAATATCATCATATATGTTCCGGCGACTAATGGCTATGAGAATGCTGAACCGATCATGCTTCAGGGACATATCGGTACTGCCGGAATGGTTCTTTCCTACAGGTTTGATGCTGCAAAGAATCAGCCGGCGGAAGTCAATATTATAGATGATTATATTTTTGCAAAGGGTGCAGCTCTCGGAACTGATGACAGGGCAGCTCTGGCTTTGTGTCTTGCAGCGGCAGAGGACAAGTCCGTAGCACATCCTGACCTTGAACTGGTCTTTACCTGTGGCTCAAACTCATATCTTGACGGTGCGGAATCGCTGGATATTGACAAGCTTAAGAGCCGAAGAATGATAAATCTTAATTCACAGCAGGAGGGAGTTCTGGTTACAAGTTCTGCCGGAGGACTTATAGGTAAAATGAATGTCCCTGTCAAATATCAGAAGAAAAAAGGAAATAAGTACAGGATAATTGTAAGCGGTTTTGCCGGAGGACATTCAGGAAGAGATGTCGGAAAATACAGAGGGAATGCCAATATAATCATGGGCAGGCTTCTGCATTTTCTTGGAACAAAGGTGGAGTTCAGTATTGTCAGCCTGTCCGGAGGTCTCATGTATACAGCCATTCCGAGGGATGCCGACTGTACTGTAGTTGTCGAAGAAAAGGACATAGAGGCTTTTGAGAATCTGATAGCTGATTTTGAAGCGACGATTAAAAACGAATACAAGGCAAACGAAAATAATATCTCGATATACTCAAACTATGAGAGTGAAAGCGAGGAAACGGTTCTTCTTTACAAAACCCAGGAAAGGGTTATATTCCTCTTGAATACGGTTCCTGACGGAGTTCAGAAAATGAGTCAGGAGAGCAAGACCAGAGACCTTGTGGAAACCTCGCTGAATATCGGAATTATGCGTATGGATGAAAAGAAATTTTATCTCGAAGGGACTATCAGGAGTATGATTTCTTCGGCAAAGTATGCTCTTTCCGATAAATTGAGATATCTTACGGAAACCATTGGAGGAATATATACCGAAACCGGCGATTATCCTGCATGGGAATACAGTGAGGATTCAGAACTTACAAATATATGCAGCAGTGTTTACAAAAGACTTTTTGGCAAAGAAGCGAAAATTTCCGGTGTTCATGCAGGTCTTGAATGCGGAACCTTTTATTCGAGAATAAAGGGAATTGATATAATCTCTATGGGACCGGATATTATTGACGCACATACACAGTCGGAAAAACTCAGTATTTCTTCAACTGTAAGAACATGGAATTATCTTACTTCTATTTTGAGGACTTTGAATAAATGAAAAAAATTGCGATTATTACGGGGGCTTCCTCTGGCATGGGGAAGGAATTTGTAAGAGTAGCAGCAACAAGACTTAAATCGTTGGATGAACTCTGGCTCATAGCCAGAAGGACGGACAGGCTTGAAGCACTGAGACGGACTTACGGAAGCAAAATCCGTCCTGTCAGTCTTGACCTCGCAGACAGCGAAAAGCTTTCAACACTTTCCGTAATGCTGGAGAACGAGAAGCCGGATGTCAGGCTCCTTATAAACAGCGCGGGACTCGGAATAATCGGCAGGGTGGACGAAATCGAAAGAGAAGAGTTAATTAACATGGTACAGGTAAACGCTGCCGCGCTTACCTGTCTTAGTGCCATGGTGATTCCTTATATGCGAAGAGGAGCTCATATAATCAATATGGCATCTGCAGCTGCGTTTCTGCCTCAGCCGATATTTGCTGTTTATGCGGCTTCGAAAGCTTATGTGCTCAGCTTTTCGAGAGCCTTGAATGCCGAACTTGATAAAAAAGGCATCCATGTTACAGCTGTTTGTCCCGGACCTGTAAAGACAGAGTTTTTTGAGCTTGCTGAAAGATACAGAACCATGGCAACCTACAAGAAGTATGTCATGGCATCCGCCGATAAGGTTGTAAATAAGGCTTTCATTGATGCAGCTAAGAATAAAGCTGTTTCGGTATATTCGATTCCGGCAAAATTTTCATTTTTCTTAACAAAAATTCTGCCGCATTCATGCCTGATAAAGCTGATGAAAACTTTTTACAAATAAAACAGACACGAGGTTTTGTAATGGAAAAGGGGACTTATGGTTATCTTAATAAAAAGCATGAAACAGCTGCGGTCAGAACGGCAGCTTTCTTTGCTTTTACGCTTTTACTTGTAATACTTGGACGAGTTTTCTTTAAGGAGCATAGCAAGGTTTTTACTATCTGTGCCATAATTTCCGTCGTGCCTGCAGCAATGTCCGCAGTGAATCTTATAATGTTTCTGCGTTATAAAACAGGACGCAAAGAAATCTTTGATGAAACCGAACTGGCAAGGGGCTCTATCCCTGTTCTCTATGATTGTGTATTTACTACTGAGAAAGAGTCTTACGGCGTTAATGCAGTAGGTATTATCAATAAAAATATTATTCTTTATTCTGAATATAAACAGTTTGATGCTGCAGGGCTCGAAAAGCATTTAAGCTATATCACAAAGAAAAACGGATATAAAAACTGGACTATAAAAGTATTTACCGAGTTGGAGAAATATACCGGCAGGCTCAATTATTTAAGAGAAAAAGAAATCAGGCTTACCAAAAACGATCGTGAAATGGTTGACCTGGTTAAAGCTATTATTTTATGAAGAAATTTATTGTCACAAAAACTGATGAAGGACAACGACTGATAAAATACAGCTCGAGAATACTTGATAAAGCTCCGATGAGCGTTATCAGGAAAGCACTGAGGAAGAAGAATATTGATCTGAATAAAAAGAAGGCTGACGGGAATGAGCTGTTAAAAGCAGGAGATGTGATTCAGATATGGTTTTCGGATGAAACCTTTGAGAAATTCATGTCTTCTTCGGAAAATGAAGGTCAGCCGGGAAAATCAGAAATAAAATCTGAGAAGAAGGTTGATAAAAGACTTAAGGAAAAATTTAAGGACTGGCTTGTTTACGAAGATGAAAATATTCTCATAATAAATAAACCGGCAGGGCTTCTTACGCAGTCCGATGATTCCAAGGAAATTTCGCTGAATGATATACTGCTTGGGTATTATGAGGATTTAGCGGATTACCGAACCTTTAAGCCGTCAATCTGCAACCGGCTTGACAGAAATACAAGCGGAATGGTCATCGCAGGGAAGACTATAAAAGGTCTTCAGAAAATGAATGAAATCATAAAGACAAGAGAAGTCAGGAAAATTTATAAATGTATAGCTTTTGGTGAAATAAAAGAAGCTGCAGACCTGAAAGGCTGGCTGAAAAAGGATAAGACAAAGAATACTGTGAGGATTTATGATAATCCTACAGAAGATGCGGTGGAAATAGAAACCATTGTAGAACCTTTGATAATTTTTAAGAAGAACGGAATCAATTTTACCTTAGCTGAAGTCGAACTTGTGACGGGAAGACCCCACCAGATAAGAGCGCACCTGTCTCACATAGGCAATCCGCTGATGGGAGACAAAAAATATGGCAGCCGCGACAGCATAGTATTCAGTGAAAAACTCTCTGTCAGGCGACAGATGCTTCACGCAGCTCGACTTGAATTTCCAACTATGGGAGAAGAATTCGAGACTCTTTCGGAGATGGTAATAGAGGTTCCGATTCCTGCCGATATGGAGAAATTGGTCGAATAGCTGCCAAAGGATTAATAAAAACAAACGGATAAAAAATGTCAACATGGAAATCAAGAGGACTTCGGGGCTCGACTTTAGAAGAACTCATAAACAGGGCTAATGAAAAATATCTGGAAAACCATCTGAGCCTTATACAGAAGGTTCCGACACCGATAACACCCATAGAATTTGATAAAGGTTCAAGGACCATAAAGCTTGCCTACTTTGATAAAAAGAGTACGGTAGACTATATCGGAGTAGTGCAGGGGATACCTGTCTGTTTTGATGCGAAGGAATGTGCGGTAGATACTTTTACCCTTGCAAATATCCACGAGCATCAGGTACGTTTTATGGAAGAATTCGAAAGACAGGGCGGGGTGGCTTTTTTTCTGATTCATTATACGACAAGAGGTGTTTTTTACTATCTTACCTTCAGGAAACTGCATGAATTCTGGAAACGTTGGGAAGATGGCGGACGAAGAAGCTTCAGGTTTGAAGAAATCGAGATGGAATTCATAATCGATCCGAGACCGGGAATGCCGCTTCCGTATTTGGATGCTTTGCAGACTGACCTTGACAGAAGGAGTGAAATCCCTGTATAATAAGCTATCTTTATTTTGGTAGCACGTTACCACAATAAAGCGCAACGCATAAAAACAGATGTTAGGAGATAAAAGAGTGAAAACAAACAGTTTACTTCATACTCCGGAAGGCGTTCGTGATATATACGGAGATGAGCTTCAGAGAAAAATCAGTCTCGAAGAGAGACTCAGGGAAAGAATACGTTCTTTTGGCTACAATGATATAGAAACTCCTTCTTTTGAATATTTTGATATTTATTCAAAGGAAATCGGGACAACTCCGTCAAAGGAAATATACAAGTTTTTTGACAGTGAAAATAATACACTCGCGCTTCGGCCTGACTTTACACCCGGAGTGGTTCGTTCGGCTGTTAAGTATTTCATGGAGGATGAGCTGCCTAAAAAGCTTGTTTATCTTGGGAATACTTTTTCAAACCGTTCGGATTTGCAGGGCAAGTTTAAGGAGGTTACGGAGCTTGGGGTTGAACACTTAGGTGATTCAGCTGTTGATGCGGATGCCGAGATGATATATATGTCGGTCTGTATTCTTAAGACTGCGGGACTTAAGGATTTTCAGATCTGTATCGGTACTGAAGAATATTTCCGCGGACTTTGTGAAGCGGCCGGAATTGAAAGGGAGGAACGATTCGTTTTAAGCGAGCATATCCGGAATAAGAATTATTTTGGAATGCTGGATTTTATAGAGTCGCTTGATATTGATTCCGATATAAAAAATGCCCTTTCGTCATTCTCGGATTTTGCAGGCGATGCAGAGGTTCTTGATTCTGCGAATGAGCTTGCAAAAGGAATTGAGCGAAGTGAAGAAGCGATTGCCCGGCTCAAAAGGCTTTATGGACTTTTGAGGGTTTATGGCGTGGATAACTATGTGAGCTTTGACCTCGGAATGTTATCGAAGAGGGAATATTATACAGGAATAGTTTTCAGGGCATATACTTTCGGAACGGGTGATGCAATCATCAGAGGCGGCCGTTATGACAATCTCCTTGAAAAATTCGGCGGAAACGGTGCGGCAATCGGTTTTACGGTAGTTATTGATGAACTCATGAATACGCTGAGTGCGCAGCATATTGATATTGCGGTAGAAGAAAAAAGAGCGATTGTTACGTATGATTCGACCTCGCTTTCAGAAGCGGTAGAACTCGCAGAGGAGCTTAGAAGTAAAAGCATCCACACAGAAATGCTGAGTCTTGATTTCACCGAGGAAAAACTTAAGGAACGTGCGAAAGAAACGCATGTTTCCACACTTTACATTATCAAAAACGGTGAGAGAGAGGAGGCAGAGCTTTGAGATATCTTACATTTGCACTTACTAAGGGACGCCTTGCTGATAAAACTCTTGAATTACTTGAAAAGAACGGGCTTGGCTGCAAGGAGATGGAGGATAAAAAGTCAAGAAAGCTTATTTTTGTTAATGAGGAAAAGAAGCTTAAATTCTTCCTTGCAAAAGGACCGGATGTACCTACTTATGTGGAGCATGGGGCAGCAGATATAGGTGTGACGGGAAAAGACATCATCATGGAGGAGAACCGCAATATTTTTGAGGTTCTTGATCTTGGATTCGGAAAATGCCGTATGTGTGTATGTGGTCCCGAAGAGGCGAGAGAGAAACTGCGCCATCATGAGATGATACGGGTTGCAAGCAAATATCCGCTTATAGCCAAGGATTATTTTCATAATAAAAAACACCAGACAGTAGATATCATCAAGCTGAACGGCTCGATTGAACTTGCTCCGATAGTGGGATTGAGCGACGTGATTGTGGATATTGTTGAAACAGGTGCGACTTTAAGGGAAAACGGGCTCAGTGTTTTGGAAGAAATCTGCCCGCTTTCGGCAAGAATGGTAGTAAATCAGGTTTCCATGCGGCTTGAGGCTGAGAGAATAAGAAAAATAATCAATGACTTGAAAGAGGTTATATAAAAATGGGCATTAAGATACTTGAACTGAATGACGAAATCAAAACAAATATCCTCGAAAATATGCTGAAAAGAAGTCCTTCAAGCTACAGGGAGCATGAAAATACGGTGCGTGAAATAATAGTTGAGGTCAGGGAAAAGGGCGATAAGGCTATATTTCAATATGCTGAACGGTTTGACGGCGTAAAGCTTGATGAAAGCAATTTCAGGGTAACTGAGGCAGAGATAAAAGAGGCTTTGTCCGAGGTTGGAGAAAATCTGTTATCGGTAATGAAGCAATCGATGGAAAATATCAGGGCATTCCACGAGAAGCAGGTCAGACAGAGCTTTTTCTCCGCAAGAGAGGACGGAAGTATCTTAGGGCAGAGGATTACACCTATCGCAAGAGTCGGAGTCTATGTGCCGGGCGGAAAGGCAGTTTATCCTTCATCGGTGCTTATGAATGTTGTTCCGGCAATTGTTGCGGGGGTTCCTGAAATCGTTATGACCACGCCCTGCGGCAAGGACGGAAAGGTTAATGCAAATGTTCTTGCAGCAGCCCACCTTTTGGGAATAAAGGAAATTTTCAAGACAGGAGGTGCGCAGGCTATTGCTGCCCTTGCCTTCGGAACTGAAAGTATCAGGAAGGCTGACAAGATAGTAGGACCGGGAAATATCTTTGTCGCGCTGGCGAAGAGAGAAGTTTATGGTCATGTAAGCATTGATTCCATAGCAGGTCCTTCGGAAATAATGGTGCTTGCGGATGAAACCGCAAATCCGCGTTTCGTTGCGGCAGACCTTTTAAGCCAGGCAGAGCATGATGAGATGGCATCTTCGATTCTTGTCACGACCTCAGAAAAACTGGCAAAAGAAGTTTCAGCTGAGATAGATTCTTTCCTTGCAAAGCTTGAAAGGAAAGAGATTATGGAAAAATCTCTGGAAAATTACGGATATGCTCTTGTGGCTAAGTCAATGGAGGAGGCAATCGATGTTGTCAACGAGATTGCTTCGGAACATCTCGAAATAGTGACGGCTGACCCATGGGCAAGTATGACAAAGGTAAAAAATGCCGGTGCGATTTTCTTAGGGAACTATTCGTCGGAACCGCTCGGAGATTATTTTGCGGGACCGAATCATGTGCTTCCGACCAACGGAACCGCAAAGTTCTTCTCACCGCTTTCGGTTGACGACTTCATTAAGAAGTCATCGGTTATATCGTATTCGAGGGAAGCGCTTGAAAAAGTCCATCTTGATATTGAGGCTTTTGCAAAGGCAGAGGGGCTTACAGCCCATGCAAATTCTATAGCTGTGAGGTTCGAATGATGAGCAGATGCGTGTTTAAGCAAAGGACTACCAAAGAGACCGACATTAGTGTAAAATTAGAATTAGACGGAAGCGGAAAGTCTGATATAGATACAGGTGTTGCATTTTTTGACCATATGCTTGACGGATTTGCGCGACATGGGCTTTTCGACTTAGAAGTCAGATGCAGGGGAGATATAGAGGTTGATTGTCATCATACTGTAGAGGACTGCGGTATAGTTCTCGGAACAGCAATTGCTGAGGCAGTGGGTGACAAGAAAGGGATAAAGCGCTTCGGGAATTTCATTCTTCCGATGGATGATGCGCTTGTGCTTTCGGCAATAGACCTTTCGGGGAGACCGTACTTAGACTTCAGGCTTGATTTTAAGAATGAAAAATGCGGTGCGATGGAGACGGATCTTTTCCGGGAATTTTTCTATGCACTTTCTTACAGTGCAATGATGAATATACATATTCAGAAGCTTGCAGGAGAGAATGATCACCACATTGCCGAGGCAGCATTTAAGTCCTTTGCAAAATCTCTTGATATGGCAGTTTCTTTTGATGAGAGAATAACGGGGGTTCTTTCGACAAAAGGTACATTATGAAAATGAGGAAAATTGACTTATGGATTACAAACAGATTGTCCCCAGTATATTTCTGAAAAACGGCGAGGCTGTCGAATGGCCGGACAAGGACGAAAGGATAACCGATGATCCTGTTCAGCTTGCATTGAATTACGCAAATTACGGTGCAGATAGCATCATTGTTTTTGACCTTTCGGAAGATTCGCATTCACATGCGATAAACATAGGAGTTATCAGAAATATTTGCCGAACCGTTGATATTCCGGTGATAGGTTCGGGTAATGTCGGCAGGCTCGAGGATATAAAACGGATGATTTATGCCGGCTGTTATAAAGCCTGCCTGAATTTTACAAGAAGGATTGATACCGCACTTACAGAGGATGCGGGCAGAAGATTCGGCCGCGAGCACATTGCCATTGCAGTTGACAATGTAGGTCAGCTTGAAGCCGGTACGATTCAGATAAAAAATTATGTCAGTGAGATTATACTTATCGGAAGCTTTGACCTTGAAAGCTGCACAGAGTGGGTTACAAAGAACTGCACAAGAAATGTTAATCCGATAAATATGGGACTTATCCCGGTGTTCAGCAAAAAGACCTTCCATGATGCGGCAGCAGTGCTCAGAAGCTACGAAATTACCGGAATTTCCGGCGGAGAGCTGAATTATAACTACAGGGAATTTATGAATTTCAAGCGCCAATGCAAGGGACTTGGAGTTTCTGTAAATTCATTTGAGAGCAAATTAAGCTGGAGCGATTTCAAGCTTAATTCTGATGGTATGATTCCGGTAGTCGTGCAGGATTATAAGAATAACGATGTTCTTATGCTTGCGTATATGAATGAAAAAGCCTATAATGCCACGATACAGAGTGGTATCATGACCTACTGGAGCAGGAGTAGAAATGAACTCTGGGTAAAGGGTGATACCTCCGGTCATTATCAGTATGTTAAGAGCCTTACTGCGGACTGTGACAACGACACGATACTTGCGAAGGTTTATCAGGTCGGGGCTGCCTGTCATACGGGTTCACGTTCGTGTTTCTTTAATGAAATGGTTTCTAAGGAGTTTGACAAGTCAAATCCCATGGAGGTCTTCAATAACGTCTACAGGAAAATCTGTGAGTCAAGTGAGGCTCCGGGCAGTGATTCCTACACGAATTATATGTTTGACAAGGGAATTGATAAGCTTTTAAAGAAACTGGGTGAAGAGTGTACTGAGATAATCGTAGCTGCGAAGAATCCTGACCCCGAGGAGATCAAGTACAGCATGGCGGACTGGCTCTACAATGCCATGATTTTAATGAGTGAAAAGGGCGTGACATGGGAAGATGTTTCCAAGGAGATTGCCCACAGATAGTAATAGTGAGATTTTTATTTTATGAAAAAAACAGCTTTGAAAGATGAACTGCTTTTAAAGATTGAGAAACCTGAAAGATATATCGGGAACGAGATCAATGCAGTATTTAAGGATAAGAAAAATGTAGACATCCGTTTTGCCATGTGCTTTCCGGATGTCTACGAAATCGGAATGTCCCATTTGGGAATACAGATATTATATGATATGTTTAACAAGCGGGAAGACGTTTGGTGTGAAAGGGTTTATTCTCCATGGCTTGACTTGGATAAACTCATGCGTGAGCGTCATATCCCGCTTTTTGCGCTTGAATCTCAGGACAGGATAAAGGATTTTGATTTTCTGGGGATTACCCTCCAGTATGAGATGTGCTACACAAATATCCTGCAGATACTTGAACTGTCGGGAATAGCACTGACAGCGGCGGAACGTGAAGAAGATGACCCGATA
>CAJOPI010000356.1 GCA_905236275.1 uncultured Lachnospiraceae bacterium
TATCTGCAAGCCTGGTTTGGTATCCTTTCTTCCATAAGTTTATAGTTCCCTCGAATATGGAATAATATGCTTCATTCCCTGGCTCTTTGCGCCCGGATTGTCATTCCCGTATCCTTCAAGCAGGTTGATTACACCCCACGCTCCCAGTCCCGATCCAAGCCCGGTAACGACGGTTCCGAGGGTTTCAATAGCTGTTGTATAGTACTCCATTTTCGCATTATGTCAACCATTTATGTAAATAATATTATATTAAATATATCTATTTACATAATGTGACATTCTCCTTTCTTAAACTACAATCTTATCTTCAGTTTCCACGCGAATCATCTCTGATTTCGCCCATTTCAAAATATCTAATGTTTTCGTTTTTCTTGATCTTTAGATCTGTACTTAGGTATTCCTCTATATTAAAGACGTTTTTTATGTTACTGTCGGAAAGCTCCCGGTATCTTTTATGTTTTGTAATATCGTATTTATTCGATAAGAACGGTCTCACACCTCGAAGCTGCAGGATACATTTATCTCCATCCATGACTGCAATCTCATCCTGGCTCATAAGACTCTTGCCGGTCTTTTGATAATTCAGACCATAAGACGGAGAATTGCCTCGCGTGTCGGATGTATTGAATAAATCAATCGTCTCCTTGCCGAGCAGTTCCGAAATATCTTTCAATGTTGAGTTCTCTTTTCCTCCAAGAAAAACCATGCTGTCACAGTTGCCGCTTATTACTTCAGCATTATCTTTATAGATTGCCTTAAGCTGGCTCAATGACTGTAAAATAATAGTCGCAGAAATTCCGCGACTTCGTATTGTTGCTATCAGTTTTTCAAAATTGGGAATCTGTCCTATGTTACTAAACTCATCAAGCAGACACCTTACGTGAAAAGGAAGCTCTCCACCCTGTCTTCCATAAAGATCATCTGCCCTTTCACACAAAATGTTAAAAAGCTGCGACTGCATCATAGCCAGAATGAAATTGAACGTGGAATCCGTATCACTCATTATCATAAACAGTGCCGTTTTCCTGTCTCCTATAAGGTCAAGCTCCATTTCATCGTATTCTGTCACTTCCCTAAGTTCGGCAACATCAAACGGTGCAAGCCTCGCACCGCATGAAATCAGAATAGATTTCGCGGTCTTGCCGGCAGCTAATTTATATTTTTTATATTGCCTTACGGCAAAGTGTTCCGGATCATCTGCTTCAAGATCCTTAAACATCAGGTCAATGGCATTTTCAAATTTCTCATCTTCTTCTCTTGTCTCTGAGGCATTTATCATATCTATAAGAGAGGAAAAATTCTTATATCTGTCCTCAGCCTCATAATATATGTAGCCTATATACGCCTGATATAACAGTCGTTCAGCCTTGCACCAGAAGTCCTCACTCGACTGCTGACCCTCACCTTTGGTGTTGACCATCAGCGTATTTACAAGCTTCAGAATATCTTTTTCACTTTTTATATATTGAAATGGATTGTATTTCATTGACTTTTTGAAATTGACCGTATTGAAGATTTTTATTTCATACCCGGCATTCAGAAGCATATTCCCGGTCTCAAGAAGGACCGTTCCTTTCGGATCAGTCAAAATATAGCTCGAATGAAGCTGCATCAGATTAGGTTTTACCACAAAGCGGGTCTTTCCACTTCCTGAGCCTCCGACTACAAGGACATTTTTGTTCCTTGCATATTTGGGTAACGAAGGTCTTCCCATCATTACGCCCTCTGTCTGTGTGAGTATTATATTATTATCAGGATTTTCCTTATCCATGAATGGTTCTATATCTTTGGAAGTTCCCCACCTTGCCGAACCATATTCACTACCTTTTCGGAATTTCTTCGCGTTTTTCGCCTTATAATATACTACCAGTCTCACAGATACAGCAAAAACAATTCCAAAAACTATATCATAAAGATTAAAACTTGGAAGGCGATTAGCTAATGTTTCATTTATTCTCGGAAATATGTTTCCTATTTTATATATCAGATTTTCGCCTTCCGAAATGCGATAAGCATTTCCAATCTTATTTCCAAAATACGCAAAGATCATGTATGGTGCTCCCATTTTTAAGACTCTGATTTTATTTAAGCCCATCCATTTCCTACGTATCTGTTTTAACGCCTTTCTATAAATATTCTTCCAAAACTTCTTTATTTTCCATAACAAAGGTCTATCCCTTGTTTTATATCTTCTCTTATTCTTCCTGCTCATAAACTTTGACCTCCTCTTCCCCTTTCTCTGTTTCTTTCAGCTTTCCTGGCGAGACTTCGGGCTATATCCATATATTTATTCAGCACATCCTTGAGCGAAGGTTTCTTATCCTTTTTCTCCTCAAATGCTATAAATTCCTTAAATGCCTTGTCCATCACATCCGAGTCCCTGCTCTTGAAAAA
>CAJOPI010000357.1 GCA_905236275.1 uncultured Lachnospiraceae bacterium
CCATCTTTGCTGCCTCTTCATATTTCAGGAATGCCTCTTCATATTTTTCCTGTTGCTCCAGTTCAAGGCCTTCCTTTCGGTAATTCTCAGCATTGTTCATATCTTTCCCTCCTCAAGGGCTTTCTCTATAAAGTACCATTAAAACGATAATAACCTCTCGGAAACTTTATGCCCGTTTTTATTGAGCTAATGCAGATTTCCACTTCTCTATCCGTTACAAAAAGTTCTGTGATACAACCATCATTCCAATCAAGGGACATAAGCTCTTTCTCGCTGGAGGTATCTGTATCAACAACACTTCCGCAATCTAGATAAATATTTCCGCAGTGTTTATCAAATTCTGCATTTCCGGTCAGCCTATTAGGAGATACATGTGTGTGGCCTGAAAGAAATATTACTTTTCCGCAATTATCTACAATCTCCTGAAGCATTTTGTTCTTGCCAAGATATGGATTTCCCGTGTTACGGTTTGGGTTATGCGCAAGAAGGGGAGCATGACATAAAACTAAATGCCATCTAGAATCTTTATTCGCTTCAAGATGATTTTTAAGACATGAAATCTGCTTTCCCTCTGGAAACGAAAATTTCCTTCCAGATATTACACATTGTAGCCCTACAACATCTATATTCTCGAATTGTATAGAGTAAGCAAGACTGTCATGATCATATAAGACAGAAAAGCCTTTATCTTCTGCTTTCGAGAGTAAATGCTTTTGGAACTCTGTATAATTCTTACAGCCATCAGAGTCATCACCTTGTGAAGAATGCAATACGTCATGATTACCTATCACAGGCAGAATTATTTTTTCTGAAGCAGTTTCCTTAATGCACTCCTCAAACTGCTCAAACTGTTCTGATGTTCCGTCGTTTGTTGAATCCCCCAATAATAGAATATTTTCGCTTCGTGTTACATTTAATGCGTTTTTAATTCTCCATGGCTTAGAAGCCAGGTGTAAATCAGTAAGCACAGAAAAATTTTGCGTATTTTCTGAAATAGAAGTCTCGCAAAGAAATCTTGCGGGTATCTCAGCAAATACGTCTTCATAAGATGAAAAATCTGATGACACGCAATGAGCATAAACATGAGTCGCTTCTCTGGGGATTCCTCTTGCACCTGAAAAATAAAAAGAACCATTACCAGAAGGATCAATAGGGACATATGCAAATGTTCCCCAGCCCTCCAAGGCACCACACTTGTTTCCCCAACTTAGAATGGCAATAATAAATCCCTTCGCTTTGATTATATAGTGTCCTTCTGCACATCCTGGCCATATCAGGTTTATTTTTAGTTTGAGCAACTTAGACCACACCTTGCTATGCTTCTGGATTTTATCGGCACAATTTTTCTGACCCAAAATAGAAAATTTTTTGCGTTGTATCTTCGTAATCTATGCTTGAAATCTTAAAGTTCACAGCCAGCATTTTATCTAATTTCTCCCATGATTGGATATCTTTTAGGTGCTTCAGTGTTCGAACTGCATTGTGGCTTCAACAGAGTTTACCACGCTGGTTATATGGTACTTAAGCACAAACAGAACATCAGCATCATCGGGGTATATTGTTTTAGCTTTTCGAAGAAGAGGTAGAACGTAATATCTTGTCTCCTCAATGTAGGACTTCAGCTTCTCCTTAGAGAAAGTCCCTGCCATACTGGAGACATTGTGGCATCGGTCAAGCAGTTTTGTGAGTGTAGTCGACCTATCATGTAAAATCATGTTGTAATAGCGGGGTTCTTTGCTGTCTCCTTTGTTCCGCCCGCCATGATCTCGAAAGTCATCAGTGCAACACTTCGGCATACCTTTTCATTAACCGGAAGCTCCTGAAGTGCGGTATCACAGTCTTCGCATACATCGTGAAGAAGCATCGTAGTGATAACTTTATCATCGCGTATGCCGAGACTCAAAGCGTTACAAGCCATTGTTAGCGGATGAACTATGTAAGGCTCGCCGTTTTTGCGAAGCTGTCCCTCGTGTCATTTCAGAGCAAACGTCAGAGCTCTAAGAGTTTCGTGCATTTGTGCCCCGGATGCATAGCCTCGAATATAAGTGTACATTTTCTCTGCACTTAGTTTGTACATGCTGATGCGTCTCCTTTTTTTCAGTAATGCTATTTTGTTAATTATAACAGATACTTTACTCAAAATTCCTCGTTTTCGGGCTTCAGAGTTTAAGTAAACTACCCTCCACCTAACGATCGTTGGCGTTTGAGGTGGGAGCTTCCTAAATTCATCGAGGACTGCGCTACAGTTTCTAGACTGAAGTCGTCTTGCCGAAGGACGCAGTACACCCTCTCCAAAGGCGTTACTTCCCGTAGCCCCTACAGTATGATTAAATCATACCACGCCATTCATCTATCACCTATAGAGGTTGGAGAATTCTGGCGAATTTTGTTAAAGCGCAGACTTGAACGGAAAATTTTTCTGTACTATAATATTTTATAAATCAAATTAGTTGAGGTAGACGTGATGTCGGAGAATGAGCAAAATGGCATGACTGGACTTATGTTTCATTATGCTGTGGACGAACGCCTTACTCTTGAGAAAGCAAAAGAAAAATTGCGAGCCAATGCTTATATTAGGACAGTAAGTGAAGTATTGGAACGATACTGCGTTGTAGAAGCTTCAGAGTTCCAGAAAAAGAAGAAAGAGCTTCAGAAGAAGGTAACAGATATTTTGTATAACAGCAGCCCAGTTCCAGCCGATAGAGACAGCATCAGGCGTAAGGTCAGCGTTTGGTTGAATGAGGAAAAGAAAAAAACCTCAATTGAGAAAGAGAGTGTCATACAGCTGGCACTTGCCCTGAAGCTAAAGCCTAATGATGCTGAGGAAATGTTGAGTCTACTGAGTGATGAAGCTTTCCATTTACGGGATCCTGAAGACATCGTGTGGCTGTTTGCTATTGAACATGGCCTGAACTACATTGAAGCTTGCGGACTGCGTGATAGGATTCTGCGTATTTACGAGGAAAACAAGGGTTCAGAGGACAACACCGGCACAATGACTGAGACCGTCAAACAGCAAATATCCCAAATTCAAACGATAGAAGAACTGGAGAAATTCATCGCAAGCCACGCTCCAAACTTGGGGAAAATGCACAATACTGCCTATGATCTTTACATGCACTTTATGGAGCTCCTGAAAGACGGTGGAGACGTACCCGTTATAGGCGGAGAAAGAATCACAATCCGTAAAGGGGAACAAGACATCGAAATCAACGAAAATATTTTGGAGGCATATTTGTACAGAAAATATGTTCCCACTACTAAAAAACGTCTGGAAGATGCTATTCAGCGCGGCATAAAAAAGAATTGGCCAAGCGAAACAAACCTCTCAAAAATGACCAACCGCGAGACAGACGTAACCCGCAAAGTTCTGATACTCTTATTTCTGGCATGTGAAGGGGGCGAAACGATTTATGGAAGCCTTGCCGAAGAGTCTGCTGAAGACGTATTTAACGATACATACGCGCGTTTGAGTTCGATGCTAAGCGACTGCGGTTTTCCTCCCATTGACCCGAGAAATCCTTTTGACTGGATGGTTCTCTACTGCATCGCAAAAGATGACTCTGAAGACACTAACTCGAATATTAGTGATTTCCTCTCCGAAATTTTTGTGGCCTCCTAGAGAGAAAACTATATGCCCTAAAATCCGGAATACGCTTGCAACTGAAGAAGAATCCCTCCAATATAATGCCCCTGCAAAATATATAAAGAAAGGAGCTACTTATATGGATAGCAGAAAAGCTCTTCCAGCAGGAACAATCTTGAACTTTCCAGGTATGTCATGTACAGTGGAAGAGGAAGCAGGGCGAGGATCTAACGCAATTGTTTACCGCGGCAGTTATGCGGACGCAATAGACCAAAGTCAATATCACCATGTTCTGATAAAAGAATTATTCCCGCTTCACAAGCAAGGGAAAATTTTCCGGCAAGATGACGGCTCAATACATTCAGAGCCTGAAGGTCTGGAAACGTTTCAGGTCAACAAGCGCAGTTTTGAAGTGGGCAACAAGGCGCACTTGATACTTCTTGAAAAATCTCCAGATCAGATCGGAGCAAACTTAAACACCTATTCGTTAAATTCGACTCTGTACACCGTGCTTGGAGTCAGCGGCGGCAGCAGTCTTGAAACTCTGCAAAAATATCCTGCGCGTTCTCTCCGCTCCTGTGCAGTTCGCATGTTGTGCATACTCGATGCACTGGAAGCCTTTCATAAAAATGGTCTGGCTCACCTCGATATATCACCTGACAATATAATTCTAATAGGGAGCGGAAATCGTGAAAGAGCCTTGCTGATAGATTACAACAGCGCGATGCCTGTGGGATTGAAATATCAGGAAGATTCAGTTGTCTTCAGCATAAAGCAGGGATACACAGCTCCGGAAGTTCGAGCCGGTTTCATAAAGAACATTGGCTTTGCTTCCGATATGTACTCAGTAACAGCCGTGTTTTATCGTCTTTTAGCAGGGAAACCCCTGACAAACTTTCAGACACTTATGAAAATAGTTCCAACTGATGTTCTATCGTGTTCCTGTTTAAAAAACGAACCCGACACTGTTCGGATTTGGCTGCAAGTGATTTTTGCAAAGGGATTGCGCCCAGTGCCCGAAAAAAGGTATCAGACCACTGACGAAATGCGCAGGGATATCGAGGAGCTTATAGACCGCATAGATGGGGTGGGAATCACTCATTGGGCATTGTGGGAAGCTGGACGTAAACAAGCAGAGAAAATGGTTCGTGATAACCCTTCGTTAGCGTTCATAAAGGACAGTGGCAATATTTTCCCCTCAATGCTCACTGACGGTAAAAGCGTGTACCCTTCGGATGAGTACATACGGAAGAGTTCTGAGAATATCATGCTTCTTGGCGGGGGAGGTATGGGCAAGACGACAACATTGCTTCGTTTTGCGTTTTCTGGGAATGCCCGCTACTCTCCCGAAGAAACTGCCGTTATCTATTTCCCTTTATACGGCTGGCAAAATGGCGACAAATCATTCATCATCGACAGCCTCTTAGAGAGCCTTCGTTTTCGCACGGAAACTAACTCTTTTGCTGAAGCGAGAAAAG
>CAJOPI010000358.1 GCA_905236275.1 uncultured Lachnospiraceae bacterium
GATCTGCGCGAATACAAGTTCGACATCAAGGGAAAAAACGAGACTTTATCCATTCACTTCTACGATTTTCCGGGTGGTTGGATGGATCCTTCGCATGAATATTACGGGCGTATCACTGAGATTGCAAAAGAATCTCATGCAATCCTTGTAGCAGTTAATACTCCGTATGTTATGGAGGAGAACGGACTTTACGCTGAAGAAGGGATAAGCGGTGCGACAATTCAGAACATCATCGCGAATTCTTATCAGGGCGGAAACAAATTGATTCTTCTCATCCCGATTAAGTGTGAAAAATACACTCAGTCAGTCGCTAATACTCAAGCAATGTGCAGTAGACTGAAGGAAAAAGGTATCTTCAAACGCACAGTGGGACTCATGAACAACCCAACGTACTCAGATATGACTATGGCCATTCTTCCGGTACACACAGTAGGCAATGCGGTGTTTGAGAAGTTCATCAAAGACAAAGACGGTCGTATCCAAGGCGAAGTGTACAAGAAAATTCCTGGAAAACGTTTCAGCCCTATGGACACTGAACAGCCAATAAGATTTGTCATGAGTTTCCTGCTTAACGAATTAGCCAGAATGAAGGCCGCAGAAGCAAAAGATGCAAAAGAGAATCCTAAAGCGTCTCTTGGCGGAGCGGCAGTTGGAGCGGCAACAGGAGCGGCAATAGGAAGTTTCATACCTTTCATCGGAACTACTATCGGCGCAGTTGTGGGAGGTCTTATCGGCGCGTTCGGAGGCAGTGATGACGGAGCTATGAAAATTCTTCAGCAGAAAGAATTTTTAGAACTGGGCGATTTTATCCGTCAGGGAATGAGACTTGATGATCCGCGGTTTGAAATCATCGGAGGACGCGACAAGCTCGAAGAGATACCCTTATCCGAACTTGAAACTTTGGTGAACTCAAACAAGAAACGGTGAGGCAAAGCAATGAACACTAACATTGAATTTCGTTTTGTTACGCGCACATTGTCAGAAGACTACAGAGTCTTTTATGACAGAGGAAGGAAACAGCTTGATGATGTCGAAGAATTTGCACCTCTCCGCAAGAAAGGAAGAATAATCCCTGAGGAAGGCACAACATTAGCCTTATTTGAGGAGGACAATAAAATTTTCCTCATTGCTTCAGGAATGAAATTCGGGAATCATGACAAGGTGGGACGCGCTATAAGGTTTTCCTTCTGCCAGATTTTTCAGGGAAACGGCATCGAGGAGCGCGAAAAAGCCTTTTCAGCGTTTAGCCTGTTAATGTCCTCAATGCCCGATATACAGGAAGAAGCTAAAGAGCTGATACAGGAAATTCCCAAGAAAAAGACTAACTCGCAGGGTCAGGAAGTCTTGAGTGAAGATGTCAATTTCAGACAAGATGAATTTATGACTTTGCTCCAGAGCAGAAGAAAAAGAAATCTGAGCTTCAAACGAGCCGAAAATGGACAGTCATATAACGCTGATAGCTGTTTATGGCCTGCAAAAGGCTGTATACTGAAATGGATTGAAACTGAACCTGACGTAATCAGCTGCTATCGTATCGAAGCCGAAAGTGAAGAAAAAAGCCCGTTGAATTCAGGAACTCAGCTGAAACGTTATTCATGGGTTATGGTTCTGGTCATAGCTGTCTGTGCTATTGCCGCAGGAATCATGTTAATTCATAACAATAAAATTTCTGAGGAACAGGCAGAAATTCCGAAACCTTCACATGTAATTCCCGAAATTGCAGTATCTTCCGATGAAAGCCCTGATAAAGGAGGCACATTATGACAGCCGCTTCAAATGAAATGCAGTTTGCTATACTGGGACCGAGCGGTGCGGGAAAGACAACTCTCCTTGCCTGCATGAGCGCGGAATTTGAAGAGGAGCTTCCTGGAGCAATCTTCCCTGCTGAAGCGGACACCTTTAACACTTTGAACAAGTCTTACAACGCTTTGATGCACGCGGCCAGTGATCCTTCAAAGAGTGAGTTTGAGAATGGCATATCCTCAACAGAAGATATGCGTGATTTCTTGTTCAAAATTAAGGGACGCAGAGCTGAACTGCCGATAAGGTTCTATGATTTTCCTGGAGGCTGGCTATCTCCTTCTTCACTACAAAGCGAGGACATCATAAATATTGTCATAAATTCCGCCGTCATCATAGTAGCTGTCAATGCACCATACCTGATGGAATTTGACGGCAAGTACGCAGATCAGGGGTGCTCAGCTGAGGACATTGAATGGATTATCGAGGAGGCATTGTCCAGAGACAGAGATAAAGACAGGCTGATTCTCTTTGTCCCGATAAAATGCGAAAAGTACATGGAAACACCGGAAGAACGCGAAAGAATGAGGAGATGCATAAGGAAGGCTTTTGCCAGAATATTAGTGCTGTCATCCGATCCGCTTTACAGGGATAAGCTGGCAATGGCTCTAGTTCCTGTTCAGACCGTAGGAAACGCGAAATTCAGAAGGTTCAAAATCAGCGAAGAAGACTTTGTAGAACGTGAAGTCTACAAAAAAGATACGGGAAAACGCTTCTGTCCGCAGAATGTGGAGCAGCCTATACGCTATATGATGAGCTTTCTTCTGGCGCAATTCGCGGAAAACAAGAAAAAACGGTCTTTATGGAAACGTTTTTGGAGCACACTGTTCATGGAAGGCGACCTGAAAGAAATAGCACAGTACATTCGCAATGGGATCAAGACAGACAGAGACCCTGATGCAGGTATTGAAATCTTCAGCGGGCGCGAGCTTATAGGAATCCCGCCTAACCGTTAGTGCATAAAAGCAGAAAAGGACAAAAGATAATGAATGACAGTATAGAATTTCGCTTCATTACACGCACTCTCTCAGAAGATTATAAGCTCCTATGTGAAAACGGCAATAAACGGCTTGATGATATTGAAGAGTTTGCTCCAATCAGGAAAACAGGCAATATTATCCCGGAAGAGGGGCCGTGCGCAGTTATTTATGAAAAAGATGAGAAGATATTTCTTGCGGTCTCAGGCATGAGAAGAGGGAAAAATGACAAAGCAGGAAGGCCGATACGCTTTTCATTCTGCAAAATCTATCAAAGGAACAATCAGAATTACAGAGAGCGTGCCTGGAATGCCTTTGTTAAAATCATAACTGAATGGGAAGCCGCAGAAAATGAGATAAGCGAAGATAAGCAGCCTTCGTTAATCAAAATTCTTCCTGTTACCAGAAGCTCAGGCATTCACGGAGAAGACCTCGAATTTGATGAAAGAGGTTTCATAGACTGGCTTGAAAATAGTTCCTCAAGAATTTTTGACATAGAATTTTCTTTTGTCAATAAAGGCAGATGGTCTGAAGCCGATTTCGTAAAATCACAGGTGTGGCCGCATGAAGGATATATAATCAAATGGAACAAAACGGACGAAATTGCAGAATGTATGCTTTCAGGAGATTATTCAAAACAGCAGAATGAACATGAAGCTTACGTGCGCTCATCGACCCCAGCAACAGGGAATATAACACTGAAGAACATAAGAGATATTGCCGTCAGAGGAGTAGATATTGCCAGAGGTATGGCGGGTTTCCTCGATGTCGCAATAAGTGCTCAACCCCAAAGTATTGTGGAACAAGATAGGAATAAAATATTAGGAGATATTGAAATCCTGTCTCAAAAACACTATTTGACAATGGGCATTGAGCAGAAAAAGGCACTTCAGGCAGCTAAAGAACTATTAGCTTTTGCCTTGACACAAAAAAGATGAGTACTACTGATTTCGTTAAAAGATATAGATATACAAGAGATGTCCCAAAGACTACGAACAAAAAAACATTTGCTCCTACATCTTCCATTCAGTTCCAGTGAACATAGGCGTATGCGGCATCTAGGGAATAATCGACTTTGTCATTGCATTGACTAAAGCTTTACGGAAATGCATACGGATACGAATGTGGCCGATTGTGCCCTTCGTCGTAGGATTTTTCATGTTGTGTTATTTTGATTTCATACATCCTTCGAGGAAGATATATGATGCCGTCGTATGTTTGTCTGTGGTGCTTCTTCTCGTCTGCTTTACCATAAGGCATATCATACATTCTCCTATAGTTGAAATCGACATCGCGTCCTCGTTTGTCGGCAAGCTCATTGCAGGAATATTTGAGAAATTATCGATGTCATAGTGTCATACCACCGTACTCTAACCAGTCTTTTTTGTGCCTTCACAACAATACAATGTTGTTATAGGTGATATAATAGCCATAAATATATTTTTAGAGGCCATAGTCGCGTGATTTTACGTCCAGATTACATGAGCAGGATAAGGCCGTTCATAGGGCTTGAGCCTGTGAAGGTGCTTACAGGGCTTCGGCGTTCAGGGAAGTCAGTAATGCTGAAGCTCATTCAAGATGAGATTGCTCACGAGGGAATACCAGAAGCTAACTTCATATCTTTCAACTTTGAGAGCATGAACACTCCTCGTGATGCTGAGGCTTTGCACAGAGAGGTAGCTGATAGAGTATCAGGTACTACAGGGAAGGTGTTTATGTTCTTCGATGAGATTCAGGAAGTTCACAACTGGGAGAAGTGCATTAACTCTCTGCGAGTGGAATACGACTGCGATATCTACATCACCGGCTCAAATGCCAAGCTGCTATCAGGTGA
>CAJOPI010000359.1 GCA_905236275.1 uncultured Lachnospiraceae bacterium
ATGTTCGTTGTAAGGAGATATGTGAATGGCAGCTGACAATGATTTGATATTGGCAGTCGGACGCATGAAGAAGGGCGAGGAAGAGGGGTTCAATCTCGTCTATTCCAAGACATACAACTTTGTATATTTCAGGGCGCGTCAGATAATGAAGGACGAGGAAGATGCACTGGACCTACTGCAGATAGTGTATGTCGAAGCGTACAAATCGATTGGCACATTGGATAAGCCGGAAAACATATATGCGTGGCTCGGAGCGATTACCTACAGGCAGGGAATGAAAATCTTCCGTAAAAAAAACGAAGTGCTTTTAGACGAAGAAACAGGAAAGAATCTTTTCGAAAGTATTCCGGCAACCGATACGGCTGTTCAGCCTGAGGCATCTGCTGAGAATAAGGAAGTCGAAGCAATACTTTCGAAATATATTGATGAACTTCCCGAAGCCCAGAGGACTGTTGTAATCGCTTACTATTATGATGGAATCAGCATAGATGATATTGCTGACATTATGGAATGCACGCCGGGAACTGTAAAGAGCCGTCTGAATTATGCAAGAAAGTTCTTAAGGAAAAGGCTTGACAATGAACCGGGTATAAGCAGAAGCAGAGTCGGTGCAATGGCTATAAGCGGAGCAGTTATATTCGGTGCGGTACAGGCAATGTCAGAACAGACCGCAATGGCTGCGACCACTGCGCAGAGTGCTTATTCGGCAATCTGCGGAAGCATTGGCATTGCGGCAGGAACGGTGGCGACGACAGCAGGTGTGGCAGCAGCGGGAGCAGGGGTCTCGATAGCAGCTTCATCAGGAGTCGGAGCAGCGGCAACAGCAGCAGCGGGAACGGTTTCAGCAGGCGCTATTGCAGCAGGCAGCGCAGGAGGCGCGGCAGGAACGGCAGCAGCAGCAACAACGGCGACGACAGCAACAACGGCGGCAGGTACGGCAGCGGCAGTAACGGGAACTGTCGCAACAACAAAGACTGTTGCGGTGGCGGTCGCAGTAGCAGTGTCAGCAACGGGTGTCGGAACGGCGGTAACTTATCAGCATAGGAACAGCGTTAGCAGCGAAATCCAGAAGGTTGATATGGAGGAAGGCTGGAATACTTTTTCAGTCAACTCTTCCGAGAAAGACAGCGTATCCGACGACCTGGCGGTTACAATATCGGATGATCTCATAGTTGATGAGATTGTAAAAGAAAGCGAAGAAACAGCGTCTGAAAATGCCGATGATGACAGGCAGTCAGACGAGGCAAAGAAAGAAAAAGAGAAGGAAAAGGAAGAGAAAAAGAAGGAAGCTGAAGAAGCAAAGAATGAAACAGCTTCGGAAAATGATGCTTATTCCATTTCCGATTCCACGAAAGAGAGGATAGCTAAATCGGCGGCATCCGTACTATTCTTTACAGGCAGCGAGAGCTACGACGGAAAGATAGACAATGCATCGCTCGAAGCGGCATATACATTTGGAACTAACATAATCCTTGATTCCTCTGCAACTGTATCATTAAATGGGGCTTATATAGATAATGTTCAGATTGTAAAGGTTGACAGGAAAAAGTCGAAGTATACTATCGACGGCAGTTTTGATTATGGTGTATCTGTAGATGGTGTTTATGTAGCATACAGCTACGATTTCAGGCTGAAGATGAAGAAAGGGGCTGAAGATACACTTTTCGACGGACTTGAAGCTACGAAGCTTGTAATTAAACAGGTGGCAGAGGCAGAAGTTCCCGAAGAAGGCTCAGAAAGGGCTAATGGCAGCACCGGTGATAACGGAGGTTCCGACGGAGTTATCATAATTGATGATGGTTCAACGGAAGAAAACGTTGAAAACAATGACGAAACTCCGACTAATGAAGAGATTATCCAGGTAGATCCAATTGTGGAGACACCTGCGGTGAGTCCGTCACAGGAGGCTGCAGACGCAATCGAAGATGTTCTGTCAGAATAGACAGAAAGAGGGGTATGGGATATTATAAATAAAAGAAGCACTGCATTACTGCAGTGCTTCTTTTATTTTGCTTATCAGGCGGTCGTTGTCTTCGGGACGCATAAAGCAGAATCGGAAGTACTGATGGTCAAGGAAGGGGAAGGTGCAGCAGTTCCTGATCATCATTTTGGAACGGATGCAGCTGTCGAAAAGGCTGTCAGCGCTTATATCGTCTCTTTCCAGACGGCAGAGGACAAAATTTGCATCGGGCTTGTAGTATTTCAAGCCGAGACTCCTGAAGCCGTCGAGTATTGATGAGATACGCTTCCTTTCTGCAAAAATGAGAGCTTTTGTCTCTTCTATGTATTTTTTGTCGGTAAACATGAGCTTGCCGGCTATTTCAGCAAGAGAGTTTATGGTCCATGGATTCTTTTTTGTATTTATCTCACGAATCAGATCCTGATTTCCGGTAATGGCATAGCCGAGTCTCAGTCCCGGTGAGGCGAAGAATTTGGAAATGCCGCGTATTATAAATAAGTTGTTGTAGTAGACGGTAAGGGAGATACCTTCAACCTCCTTCATGTTTTCTGTAAATTCTATATAGGTTTCGTCAACCACAACGAAGATATCATGTGTTTTTGCAACGTCGAGAATCTGCCTCAGGGTACGTTTCGGGATCGAGGTTGAGGTGGGATTGTTCGGGTTGCAGATTATAAGCATATCTATGGATTCGTTTAAGTGTGAAACGAAATCCTCTGTGTCGAGTACGAAATTGTTTTCTTCCCTGAGGGGATAGTAGAGGGATTTACCTCCGCTTAAGGTGACCTCGCGTTCGTATTCGGAATAGGAAGGACCGAGTATCATCGCCCTTTTCGGCTTTTTTAATTCTATAATTATGGATATGAGTTCTGTGGAGCCGTTGCCGACGATTATATTTTCGCTGACACTTCCGCAGTAATCGGCAATTATCGACCTTAAGGCGGTGTATTCCCTGTCGGGATAGGTCTGGATTGCATCGAGATGCTCGCTTAGCGTCTCGCGCAGTGCCGGTGAAATGCCAAGTGGATTAACATTGGCGGAAAAAGAGATTATTTCCTCTTTTTTTATTCCATATATCTTTTCAATCTGTTCAAGGTCGCTCCCATGAAAATGGTCTGAATGCTGTATCATGCCTGCCTCCCGGTGTTATTTCTGTTTGATAGTTAATCCGTTACAATTCAGTTGTCAGCCAATCTGCCAACTGAATTGCAACATTCGGGGCACCATTTTAAGTTTTTTTGCTACGCAAAAAGGGTGCCCCTCAGCGTTGCATAAGTAATGCCTAAGCGCATCAAGAACATGCGCTAAGTCATTACTTAACTCCCACTTCATGTTCTTACG
>CAJOPI010000360.1 GCA_905236275.1 uncultured Lachnospiraceae bacterium
ACCTCCGCACCATTCGCCTTTTTTATTCTTACGTCTGTAAAAAATACCGAGAACATTTTCGGAAAAGTTTGTCATCATTCCAAAAAACGCAATAATCCACATCCAGAACACAGCTCCCGGACCGCCTGTCATTATCGCACCTGATACGCCGACGATATTACCTGTGCCAACCGTTGCTGCAAGTGCCGTACAAAGCGACTGGAACTGACTTATGGATTTATCGCTTGTATGTCCTATTACATTTCTGTCCTGAAAAATCGCACCAATGGTATTTTTAAGCCAGTGCCTGAAATGTGATACCTGAAAGAATTTGGTAACAATTGTCATGAGAACACCGACAAATGCCAGTAAGATCAGAGCCGGCCAGCCCCAAACTATTCCATTGACAGTTCCGTTTACACTCGTAATTAAATCAACCATAAATTCCGCCTTTCTCCCAATTAGGTCATGCTGTCTTTAAGTGTCTGAGTTCCGTAGCACCGATAATTTCTTCATAAAGCCTGCTCCTCAATAATTCGAAAAGTTCCGGAGCTTTTCCGCCAACTTCCTCTCCGTCAAGTTCTCTTACCCGCAGACAGACATTTGAGGAGGAAGTAACAAGTATTTCATCTGCATTTCTAAGGTCATCTATATAATAATGGCTTTCACTTACCGCTATACCAAGTTTTTTACACATTCTGATAAGGTGCGCCCTTGCAATTCCCGGCAGGATAAATTCATCTGTTGGTGCCGTTATAAGCTTCCCGTCTTTTAAAATATGGCAGTTGCTATGTGCACATTCCGTAACACGCCCATCATGCCTGTAAAGTATTGATTCCGCACAGCCTGCTTTCTCCGCTCGTTCTGCGTAAAGTACCGACGGCAACAGGTTTAAGGTCTTGCAGTTGCAGTATTCAAATCTCTTATCCTCTAAGCTGATGCACTTTATCGGTGTGAGTCCGTCATCAAGACCGCCCTCTTTTAGCATAACCCATAGATTTCCGCTTCCTTCGGTATATTTGTGGTTTCTTATGCCTGTTCCTCTTGTACACTGCCAGTAAACAAACTGGTCTCCGCTGTCAAGCTTCAGCACAAGTTTTTCCAGCAATTCCTTAAGCTCCGCCTTAGACATAGGTATTTTTATATCCAAAATGGCTGCACTGTTGAAAAATCTGTCAATATGCTCATCAATAGCGAAAATATTGTAGTTTCTTGCAGGAGCAGCATCATAAACTCCATCTCCGAAAAAACACACCCTGTCATTAAAGGGAATAGTCATTTTGTCAAGTTCATCACATTTACCGTTGTAGTATCCCAATGTCTTCATACCGCATTCCTCCTTACCTTTCTCAATAAAGCATCATATATTTCTTCTTCAACCGAAATATCCATACCATCAACACTCATTGCATGCTCATGGGTAACGCCGTCAACGCTTCCCATTTCTACGGTTTTTCTGATATATTCCCTTACCGTTTCAAAACTGTCTAAAAGCTCTTCCCCGCTGATTTCCTCCAAGGCTGCCGTAATACCATAAGCTCCCCAGTTCGAAACAGATGCTATTACCAGAATGTCCGTAGATACTGCACAAGGGTTCAGGTCCAGCTTGCGACCTATTACCCCTGCGAGATTTCCCATGCCTATCTCGTTTCCGCCGTCCCCGACACCTATTGTCGGATAATTACCATAGGCGAGTTCAAATAATCTGTCGCAGGGGGCTGTATTCGCCCCGATATTTACTCCCCGCATATTTTCATATCTTTTGTTGGAGTTCTTTCCGCACCTCTCGATTGAAATAAGTCCTACGGGGTCGGCTTCCGCAAGTATCTTTTCACATTCATACTTCATGGCGGTTATCCCGATATAGCATGTATTTAGGTCTTCTATTTCAAAAAATCCTTTACAGAATTTATCAGTTACGACCAGAACCTCGAAACCAAGTCTTTTAAGTGCCTTCGCAAGAACCACCGTTCCTGCCGGTCCGTCTGTTTCCGCATAGCCCGCTACATAAAAGCCGCTGGTTAAGATAACTCTTCCTCTTCTCCATGAAAGGATTTCCCTTGCCGCCAAATGACAGAAATCATATGGCAGATACGCTTCCAGTTCATTCATTCCCCTGCCGGAATGTCTCAATATAATTTTTTCAATAGTTTCCTCAAGCAACAATCTTTCCCACCTTCAATCCGGTTCCCATAGGAAGAATACTGATTCCTTCAAGAGTTAGTTTTTCATTTATTTTTTTTGCAAAAGCGACTGCACCCCTGCTGTCTCCATGCAGACAAATGCTGTCAGCCTTAACCTTTACATAATTGCCGTTTATACTCTTAACTTCTCCGCTTACTACCATACCTATCACTCGCTCAACGCATTCGTCTTCGTCAGTTATCATCGAGCCTTCCCTGCTTCTTGCAACAAGTGAACCGTCATCATCATAAGCCCTGTCTGCAAAAACTTCACTTGCTGATTTAATTCCCACTTTCGCTGCGGCATCTATAAGGCAGCTGCCTGAAAGACCTAACAGTATGAGCGAAGGGTCCGCACTGCATACCGCTTCAGCAATTGCCAAAGCCATTTTTTCATTTTTGGCTGCCATATTATACATTGCCCCATGCGGCTTAACGTGTGTAAGACTCACCCCTTCCGCTTCACAAAATGCTTTCAGAGCTCCTATCTGATAAAGAACCATGCTCCTTAATTCTTTATCGGAAACATTCATATTCCGCCTGCCAAAGCCTACCAAATCAGGAAATCCCGGATGTGCCCCTACCGACACGCCATATTTCTTAGCCAGCTTTACACTTTCACTCATCACAAGCGGGTCCGAAGCATGAAAACCACAGGCGATGTTTGCAGATGAGATATAGCTTATAATCTCGCTGTCGAGACCGCATTTATAATTTCCGAAGCTCTCACCCATATCACAGTTAATATCAACCGTATTCATTATCTCCCATCACCTCCCTAAAAAACCTTTCATTAAGAAGTATCAGTATTTCAGATTAGTATTTTTAACATCGGTAATAAACATATGTCCCGGAGAGTGCGTTATGCAAAAGTCCGGCTTTGATGCCATTACAGCCGCCTGCGGTGTCACCCCACAGGGCCAGAATACCGGTATTTCGCCTGACTTTACAGTTACCGCATCCCCATAATCAGGTTTATTTATATCCTTAATTCCTATCCGTTCGGGCTTTCCTATTGCTATCGGGGCTCCATGTACCATCGACATTGCTGCCGTAACTTCTATAGCCTTTACCACGAGTTCAGAGGGTATGGGTCTCATACTGACTACCATATTCCCATGAAATATTCCCGCGTTCTCACATTTTATATTCGTATTAAACATCGGAACATTTCTTCCCTCCTCTATATGTCTGACCGGTATATCTGCCTCCAAAAGCTCCGCTTCAAAAGAAAAACTGCATCCGATTAAAAAAGCTATGAGGTCATCATTCCAATATTCGCTTACGTCGCTTACTTCCCTTATCAGCTCACCTTTTTCATAAATCCTGTAGGAAGGAAAATCTTTTGCTATATCCGAGTCCTTCGCCATTTTTTCAAGGCTCCTGCTGCCCACATCAGTAACCTCCAGTATCGGGCAGGCTCTTCTGTTTCTCATTGCAAAAAGAAGAAAATCATAAGCAAGCTCTTTCTTCAAAACAACCAGATTTGCCTGTGCATAACCATTGCAGATTCCCGAAGTCGGACCCGTAATCTTTCCCTCGCGGATAAGTTTTCTCACTTCCGAAGGCTTTTCCTTTGAAAAATCCATTTATAAATCCCTC
>CAJOPI010000361.1 GCA_905236275.1 uncultured Lachnospiraceae bacterium
CTCCTGTATAAACTCAATCATTTATTGAGTTTAAGCTGACTTTTCCGTGATCAACATTAAACACTTTATCAATTGTCATTCGGTTTTTTATAAACTCATCAAGACCGGTACAGCTAATAAGTGTCTGTACTTTACCGAGATGAGTCAAAAGACAGTTTTGTCTGTGACTGTCTAATTCCGATAAAACATCATCAAGCAAAAGAACCGGATCATCATTAACTATTTTTTTAACTATTTCTATTTCAGACAGTTTTAATGATAGTGACGCCGTTCTTTGCTGTCCTTGTGAGCCGAACTTTCTTAAATCTATTCCGTTGAGAATAAAATTTATATCATCATGATGAGGACCGACTGCTGTCGTAAAGTATTTCATATCCTGCGATCTTGAATTTTTTAATTTCTCAGCGTAATTTTCTATCGTAACGGATGGCTCGTATTTTAATTCAAGCTTCTCGCCTCTTTCACTGATAGAATTATTTATGTCATTTATTATTTCGTTTAATTTTTTTATAAATTCAATTCTTTCGGAAATAACTGCCGTACCATAAGCAGCCAGCTGCTCATCCCAGACATCTATTGCCGAAAATGCATCAGAACCGATGTATACTCCAAAAGAAATATCTTTCAATAATTTATTTCTCTGATCTATGCATTTATTATAATTTATAAGACTGTTCAGATAACTTTTACTAAGTTGACATAATTCTATATCTACAAATCTTCTTCTCTCGGAAGGACCGTTTTTTATAATATTCAAATCTTCCGGTGAAAAAAATATCAGTTTTGCAATACCCAACAATTCAGAAGCTTTTTTTATAGGCATTCCATTGACTATAACAGATTTTCTTTTATTTTTTCTGATATGCATGTCTATCTTATAGTCAATTCCGTTCTTTTCAAGAATAAGCCTTATGTGACTTTCATCAAGTCCAAACCTGACAATTTCTTTGTCCTTACTCCTTTTGTGAGATTTTGTGGTACATGCCAAATATACAGACTCAAGAATATTTGTCTTTCCCTGGGCATTATCACCGTAAAATATATTGGTTCCCTTTCCCAATTCCAGATTCAGTGATTCATAATTTCTGTAATTTTCAAGTTCCAAAGATTTGATGATCATTTGATTACTTTAATTTCTTCTCCGTTGAAGGCTACTGTATCTCCATCATGAATTTTTTTTCCGCGCATATCACATATCTGTCCGTTCACTGAAACATTACCCTCGGTAATTTCTATTTTGGCCTCTACTCCGGTTGATACTAAATTAGTTGCCTTTAAGAGCTGTCCAAGCTTTATGAAATCTTCTCCATCTCTAAGCTTAAATTCCTTCACTAAGATATACCTCTTGATCTAAATTTTCTTTAATTTGAATTAAAATTAACGGGTAAAACTATATAAATATAATTTTTTTCTTCATCTCTGATAAAACAGGGTGCCTTCGAACCCATGAGACACATGCTTATGGTATCGTCATCTATTACTTTCAGAACATCCATTATGAATTTAGGATTGAATCCGATCGTAAGATCTTCCCCTTTTTTTGCTATATCAATATTTTCATTGAAAGCACCAATTTCAGACCTTATCTTAATTTCCGCATTATTTTCAGTAAAATTAACAACTACCGGCTTTTTGTCTCCCTCTTTAATAAAAAGAGTTGATCTTTCAATACAATTAAACAAAGACTGTCTGTCAACATCAACTCTTGTTGAATAATTATCAGTTATCATTTTATCAACATCAAAATATTCGCCTTCTATAAGTCTTGAAATAATTATTGTATTGTCAAATTCAAACATTACATTATTTTTCTCAATGTATATTCTTACTTCCTTTTCGGGATCTCCGCTGAGAATTTTCGAAATTTCATTCAGGGTTTTTCCGGGAATTATCAATTTCTTTTCTTCATATGAGTCATTAAGCAATATATTTCTGATTGAAATTCTGTGACCATCAAGAGCAACTGCCATTAATTTATTTTCTTTTACGTGGAAGTATTCACCTGTCATTATTTTGTTTGTGTCTTTATCGGACAAAGCAAATGTTGTCTGACTTATAAGTTCTTTTAAGGTGAATTGTGATAAAACCATGCTGTCACTTTTATCAAGATGTTTCAAATATGGGAAATCATCTCCGGTTTTTGCAAGCAGCGAAAACTGTGTTTGGGAACAGGTTATGGTTGTTTTCATCGATGAATCATTTTCTATTGTTATAAATCCGTCAGGTAAACGTCTGACCATATCCCCGAAAAATTTTGCATCTAATGCTATAATGCCGTTTTCTGATATTTCACCATCAATTATGGTTTCAATTCCCAATTCCATATTGTTGGCAGTAAGTTTTATTCTTCCATCGTTGGCTTCTATAAGTATACACAAAAGAATTGGCATTGTAGTTTTGGAAGGAATAGCTTTAGAGACAATATTTACTCCTTCAAGAAGGTTTTCTTTACTGCAAACAATTTTCATTGTGTAAATCTCCTGTCAAATTCTGATATGTTTAAACATGTTTAAAAATTCGTCTTAGTAGTAGTAAGGGGCGTGAATATGTGTAAAACCCCCGGAGTCCTCATAAATAAAGGCTTGTACGAAAAAATAAACAGGTTGAAAATAGGTTAAATCAATGTTGATTATGAGGGAAAAATGATCTTTAAAATTTCATCGATTTCATTTTTCAACTTTAAATCTGTGGATAAGCTCTTTTCTATTTTGTCATGACCGTGGATAACTGTAGTGTGATCCCTATTGCCCATGATCTTGCCTATTTCAGCCAATGCCGTATCGGTTTTTTCGCGGCAAAGGTACATGGCAACCTGACGTGGAATAACCACTTCTTTGCTTCTGCGGCTGGAATTGATATCTTCAGCTGTAGTGTTGTAGTATTTAGCAACCTCTGAAATTATGATCTCGGGAGTTATCTTTCTGGGAGAATCCGGCAAGATCATATCTTTTATAGCCTGTTCCGCAGTGAACATGGTTATTTCCCTGTTATCAAGTTTGTGGAGAGCAACTATTTTGTTGAGAGCGCCCTCAAGCTCACGAATATTTGACTTGATATTGGATGCCACATATTGAACAATTTCATCATCGATAGTTACACCTATCGTCTTGGCATAACGACGCAGAATTGCCATACGTGTTTCATAGTCCGGAGGATTTATGTCAACCGTAAGACCCCAGTCAAATCTTGAACGAAGTCGTTCTTCCAATGTTTCCATGTCTTTCGGAGGCTTATCGGAAGAAAGGATTATGGCTTTGTTCTGTGCATGAAGTTCGTTGAAGGTATTGAAGAATTCGTTCTGTGTACTTTCTTTTCCTATTATAAACTGAACATCATCAAGCAGGAGAACATCGACTGTACGGTATTTTTCCCTGAATTTTGACATTCCCTGTGTTCCGCCAAGCTGAATCGTTTCAATACCTTCATTTGTGAAGGTTTCACTGGTCACATATCGTATGTTTTTGTTTGGATTCTTTCTTATTATATAATGTCCGATGGAATGCATCAGGTGAGTCTTGCCGAGTCCCGGACCTCCATAAAGAAAAAGTGGATTATAAACAAAACCCGGATCTTCCGCTACTGCAAGTGCTGCGGAATGTGCAAGCCTGTTATTTGGACCTACGACAAAGGTGTCAAAGGTATATTTAGGATTAAGATTTGATCTCTGTATGTTTTCACTTTCAAGTCTTAAGCTTTCTGCCGTGTTTTTTTCGGTGGAATTATCTGTTTTTTTGGCATCTTCCTGTGAAATGAAAATTACCGAGTATCTTTTATTCAATAACTCGGAAATCGCAATTTCAAATGCAAGTTTGTATTTGTTGCTGAGAATCTCAACTCCACGCTGGGTTTCTTCGGATGTTACCACTTTTATGGTGTCATCCTCTACAGAAAAGACATTCATTGGTGCTATCCATGTTTCAAAGGGAACATCAAGAATTTCATTTTCGGTTCTGACAAGCTCTTTTATCTTATCCCAGTTCTCAATAATAGAATTTTTTTCTTCCATATGGTGTGATTCTCCTGCGTTAAATCTATATTGACCTTTGCGTCTGTTTACGCATATTCCAAGGGTATTTACTTATTTGTAAATATAATTAGGCAATACCTTTTATATATTACATTAAAATTTATAATTTATCAACATTTGTCCTTGAATCTATGCACATGGATCGAGGTTATCCACAAAGTTATTAACAGTTGGTGGATAACATTATGTTATTAGTTATGAGTTATGTAAACCTAAATATAATATTTTTGCAACCATTTTGTGGATAAATGTGAATAAGTCTATCAACATATCAACAGTCATGAATGTGGATAAATTCTGGATTGTTGATAATTATCAAGAATTTATTAAAGACTTATTAACAGCTTTTCCACATTATGTGGAAAAAGTTATGTAAATCAATTATTTATCTACAATTGTGGATAAGATTCTGCACAAGTGAATTTATCCACATGTTGAAAAGAACTGTTGATAATTTATAAGAAAGCAAGTAGCGAAGCGGATTGCGAATATCCTTTGACTTTCTTGAGAATAAATTGTTTTTAACGATAATTTTTCTTGACGCAGACACGGGAACTAACTATAATTGGAGTGGTGTTTTCCGGTATTTTCGTATGAAGATTTATATTCAGGAGGTAATATTATGTGGATGACATTTCAGCCAAAGAAAAGACATAGATCAAAGGTACATGGTTTTCGTGCAAGAATGAGCACACCGGGTGGACGTAAAGTTCTCGCTGCAAGACGTAGAAAAGGCAGAGCTCGCCTTACAGTCTGAGACCGCAGTAATGTGGTCTTTTTTATAATCACTTAATGAAGATCTTTACTTCGTTAAAAAGCAATATTGATTTCAAGAAGGTATATAATTCAAGAAATTCCCGTGCAAATAGATATTTAGTGATGTATATACTGGAAAACCATAAGGGAATAAACCGACTTGGAATTTCCGTAAGCAAAAAGGTTGGCAACTCGGTTGTGAGACACAGGCTTACGCGGTTAGTCAGGGAATCAGTGCGACTGCATGAGGATGAGTTCAATAGTGGTTTGGACATAGTAGTCGTAGTCAGGGCTTCGGCTAATCC
>CAJOPI010000362.1 GCA_905236275.1 uncultured Lachnospiraceae bacterium
ACACAGGAGGTAATCAGATATTTGGCTGAAGCGGTTGCAGATAGTAATTCTGCTATAGGAAAACATTTTGAGAAAAATGATGTATCTTTTAAGCTTAAGGGAGATGTTGAGGCTTATGTTTATACAAAAGTAAGTGACTATTCAGAAGAGGATATAAGGGAGATAGCAGACTATTATGCCGGATTGTATCCTGACTATGCGTCAATGTTTTCAGATAAAATATTAAGTGTTATCAATTAAAGGTAAGATGTATTTATGGCAGTTAATAGATAAATTGTCAGATTGAGATTGAAATATGATGAAGGATAAAACTATTTTATGGGTTATAGTGCCATGTTACAACGAAGAAAAGGTTCTTCCGATAACTGCACCTCTTTTCAGGGAAAAGATAAAGTCGCTTGTTGACAATGGCAAGATAAGTGATGATAGCAGGATTCTCTTTGTTAATGACGGTTCAAGGGATGATACATGGAATATAATATGCGAACTGTCAAGACAGGACGGGCATTTTATCGGGATAGAGCAGTCAAGGAACAGAGGGCATCAAAATGCGGTTCTTGCAGGATTGATGGAAGCAATAGAAAAGGCTGATATTACAATTTCCATTGATTGTGACGGACAGGATGATATAAACGCAATGGACGAAATGATAGACAGGTATTATGAGGGCTGTGATATTGTTTACGGAGTGCGTTCAAACCGCGATACGGATACATGGTTTAAGAGAACTACGGCGCAGTCATTTTACAGGTTCATGAACTACATGGGTGTGGAAGTTGTTTATAATCATGCTGATTACAGACTTGTCAGTACAAAGGTATTAAGGGAATTTTCTAATTACAGGGAAGTAAATCTCTTTTTGAGAGGTATGTTTCCGCTTGTTGGTTTCAAGAGTACGTCTGTTTACTATAAACGTTATGATAGAGTTGCTGGCGAGAGCCATTATCCGTTAAGAAAAATGCTCGCGCTTGCATTTGATGGTATAACAAGTCTTTCGATCAAGCCGATAACTATGATAACGGAAATAGGGATTGCTGTAAGTTTATTTGGCTTTGTTCTTTTAGTCTGGGCCATAATCAGGGCTTATCAGGGAGATACGGTTGCCGGTTGGGCTTCTCTGACCTGTATAGTTTGTTTTCTCGGAGGTATACAGCTTATTAGCTTAGGAATCATCGGACAATATGTTGGAAAGACCTATTTGGAAACAAAGCATAGACCGAGATATATTATAAGCAATAGAACATGGGAGTCCGAAGATGAAATTAGATAAAACCATTTCCATAGGCTATGAAGATTTTTCAGAGATGATAAAAGAGGACTGCTACTATGTGGATAAGACTCTGTTTATTAAGGAACTTATCGACAACAGGAGCAAGGTTAATCTTTTTACGAGACCTCGCCGGTTCGGGAAGACGCTTACGCTTAGTATGCTTAAATATTTCTTTGAAATAAAGGATGGCAGCGATGGAAATGCGTTGGGGAATAAAGCACTTTTTGAAAATCTGAATATATATTCCGCAGGCGAAAAATATATGGAAGAATGCGGAAAATATCCGGTCGTGTTCATTAGCCTGAAGGACATTACAATGCCTGATTTTGACAAGGCTTATGAGGCTTTTTCTGCACTGATGGCAAATGAATATCTGAGACATGCAAAGATTCTGGAAGCCGATTGCTTTTCTGAAAATGAGGCAGAAAAATACAAAAGAATATTGAACGGAAAAGCTTCTTATGTTGAGTGTGCGGATGCCCTTAAGTTTCTGTTGGAATGTCTCGAAAAGTATTATGGTAAAAAGACTGTCCTTTTGATAGACGAGTATGATGTTCCAATAGAAAACGCATGGAGGCAGGGCTTTTATGAAAGACTTATTGATTTTATAAGGCTTATCTTCGGTGCGGCGTTGAAGACCAACAACAGCTTAAACTTTGCCGTTATCACCGGCTGTCTGAGAATTAGCAAGGAAAGTATTTTTACCGGATTGAACAATCTGAATATTATTTCCGTCCTGAGTAATGAATATGATGAGTTCTTTGGCTTCACCCATGAGGAGGTTGCGGATATGCTGGAATATTATGGTATATCTTCACTCTCAGAGGAAGTCAGAGAATGGTATGATGGCTATGTATTTGGGAATAATGAGATATACAATCCTTGGAGCATAGTGAATTATGTGAAGGACCACAAAGAGGATAAGGATTTCCTGCCGCGTCCTTATTGGTCGAATACATCATCGAATGCGATTGTGAAGGAACTGATAGACAAAGCTGCAGACGTAAATGATTATGAGGAAATTGAGAAACTGATAAATAATGGAAGCATAGAAAAGCATATTCATGAGGATATTACTTACGAAGACATTTATTCTTCAAGGGATAATCTCTGGAACTTCCTTTTCTTTACAGGCTATCTGAAAAAGGTATCGGAAAGGCTGAATAAAACGGATTTGATTCTGGAAATGGAAATTCCGAATAAGGAGGTACTGAATATTTACCGGTCCAAGATAAGAAGCCGTTTCGAAAATTCTCTTGAAAATCAAAATAGGAATGAATTGTTTGAAGCCGTAAAGAACGGGGATGTTGAAAAAATTTCAAATACTATATCGGAATACCTCCTGGAAAGCATAAGCTTTTATGACTATAAGGAAGATTATTATCATGGATTTCTTGCAGGACTTTTAAAAGGCTTTCCGCGTGCAACAGTGAAGTCAAACAGAGAGAGCGGTCTGGGAAGATATGATATTGCGATTGTTCCTCTTAGCAGAAGGGATACGGTGTATATATTTGAAGTGAAGGTTGCTGAAAGCTATGAACTGATCGATGCAGCCTGTGATGCCGCCCTTGACCAGATCAGGGAAAGAAGCTATGAGATGGGCTTTCTGAAGGACGGCTATAATATCGTAAAAAGCTATGGTATCGCATTTTATAAAAAGGATTGCGCTGTCAGAAACTGAAATTCATTCAAGCCTGCAGGCAAGATAGAGCAGCACAGCGTCCTGAAACGACCTTGGGTCATATCCGCTTTGTCCAAGGATTTTTTTCAGACGCTGCTGCACAGTATTTTTGTGTAAGAAAAGCTTATCCGCAGTTTTACTCAAAGACATATTCATTTCATAATATACTTTTAAGAAGTCTAGGTACTTGAAAAAGCTGTTCATTAAGCTCCGTGTTTTCTTTTTAAGGGAGAATGAAGCTTCTTTAACTTCTCCGTCTGCTGTTTTAACAATTTCTATAGTCCTTTGTATTTTTCTTTTACCTCTTTAATTGTCATGTTTTCCCCTTCCCTTATAATTCATGAAATAAGCGCACACATCAATTCACAACATCTGTCAACAATATCTTTAGGAGCTTTTTCTAAAAATTTAGCTTGTCTTTCATTCAAATCAAGCACTTTGATTTGAAAAGTTAAAACCACGCCACTTGTTTTTGTTCTTTCATCTAAATCGACTTGAAAAGGCAAGTCTTTTTCTTTAGAAGTAATAGGCATGATTAGATTTACATTACCGGGTAAAGGATATTTGTTAATTACTAACACTGGTCGTTTGTTTCTTTGTTCATGCCCTTTAATGGGATTTAAGTCAACGAATACTATATCTCCTTTAACAAATTTCACTTGATGATTTCACCCCCAACATCTTCGCCCCAATCAACTAATTTACATGGGATATTAAAAATCTCTTCATCAGTTATTTCACTGTATGGCTTACCGAAATATTTCTCATATTCTTGCTCAATTAAGTTTGGCTTTTTAAGTAGGATACCATCATTATTTACTTCATAATTTAACTTATCACCTGCTTTTACATTCAAGGATTCCATAACTTTAGTTGGTATTCTTATTCCTAAACTGTTGCCCCAGTTTGATACCGTTATTTCCATAAGCATTTCCTTTCAAAAAACAAAAAATGATATACATTGTATATGATTATACATTGTATATCATTTTGGAGAACTTGTCAAATGAAAGTTCAATTTCATTCCTTCCCCTTGTGGATTGATATTTCTTTAGGCTCTATTATTTTTACTTTGTCTTGTTGCTTGTAGTCTTTTATGTTGTTAGTAATAATAGCTTCAATATTGTTTCGTAAGGCTGTTTCTACCATAACAGCATCTTCATAATCTTTAACTTCATTATCAAA
>CAJOPI010000363.1 GCA_905236275.1 uncultured Lachnospiraceae bacterium
AAACGAGGTTTTGTTTGCATGATTGCGGTTACAAAAAACGCCCTAAACTTTAGTAGGATTTAGGCATTAGGAGCGGTGAAATGTTAGGGAAAAATATAGAGAGACATCTCGTGGAAAGTGTGAAAAAACTCGGCTGGCTTTGCTATAAATTCGTAAGTCCTGGAAGTCAAGGTGTGCCTGACCACATCATCATTACAGCGCAAGGCCGAATTATCTTTGCTGAGTTGAAAACTGAGAAGAGCATTCTTTCCAAAATCCAGCAGTATGTCATAAGCCAGATGCGATTACGCCACGTGGATGTTCGAGTGCTGTATGGTCTGGAACAAGTCAAGGAGTTGCTTGCTAAAATAGAAGGTGAGCGCAAATGATTTTCAACCCGTACCCATATCAGGCGTACTGCATCGACTATCTCATTCATAATCAAGCTGTCGGCTTATTTTTAGAACCGGGACTTGGCAAAACGGTTATCACGCTCTCAGCACTCTGGCTATAACCGCTGGGAGGTAACGAAGCCCTTAATCATAGCTCCGAAAAAGGTTGCTGAAGCGACTCGGACAACTGAAGCGAAAAAGTGGGAATACCTGAAGAAAATGCGTATTGTGCCTGTGTTAGGTTCGACACAACAGAGGCTAAGGGCTTGGGCAACACCTGCGGATGCTTATGTCATCAATCGTGAGAATACGCAGTGGCTTGTTGAGCATTTCAAGAATAGCTGGCTTTTTGATACTGTGATTCTTGATGAGAGTTCTTAGTTCAAGAATCCACAGAGCAAGCGGTTCAAGTCTTTGAAGCTCGGTCACTCACGTATTCGCAGGTTTGTAGAGCTGACCGGAACTCTGGCCATTAACGGACTTGAAGACTTGTTTTCATAGAACTGATTGAACAGCTCAACGGACAGCACGCACTAGTATTCTTCAACTTCCAACATGACCGCGACAGAATGCTAAATGCGTTAGCTTCGATGAATTTGCGAGTCAGAGTTTGCACGCAGGCGAGAGATACAGCTGATTGGAACATTGGCCAGATCGATGTTCTGTTGGCGCATCCAGCAAGCTACGGCTACGGGCTGAATTTACAGCTTGGCGGGCATCATGCCATCTAGTTCGGCCTGACGTGGAGCTTGGAGCAGTACGAACAGGCTAATAAACGACTGCACCGTCAGGGGCAGAAGCACCCTGTTATCATTCACCATTTGATAGCTCAGGACAGCATGGATGAGACAGTGATTAAGGCGTTGCGTGATAAAGGTAATATGTAGAACGCTTCGATGTTGGCGTTGAAGGCCAGAATCGAAAAAATATGCAGAAAATGCAGGTAGAAAGAAAGGAGAGAATAATCATGCAGAAAGAAACAATTGCGGAGATTGTCCGAATTGCGGCAGTAGAAGTTCTTAATCAGCGTGAGGCTATTATTCAGGAGGAGTTCGATACTCGGTATCTTGATGTAAAACTGCTGATGAAGAATTACCGTATGCTGAAGGTTCATTATGCTCATGTTTCGCCTGAAACGCTGGAGGTTAATGCTATCTGCTAGATGCACCGCAAGACATCCCTGATGATGTCGCACGTGGACAAGATGTTGATTGCGTACAAGGCTCTCTGCTACGGGTCAGGAAGGCTCGATGAGAAAAAACGCTGAGACGCTCTTTATCTGCGGTACATAGATGATGAGTGGATAACCATTGATAGCATTGCGGAAAAGATGAATATTGACCGCCGCACCTATTTCCGTTATATCAACTATGCGATGGAGGACTTGGCTGTGCTGCTGTTTGGCATTGAAGCAATCGGGACATGGATGTCTAAGAAAGTAGTGAAGCCGAGAGCTTGAAGAGCCTTACTATGACAGAAATGAAGTGATTGAAGATGTCTATAAGTAAAGCGCAGATTAAAACAACTGCACTATATAATAAAAAGTATACTACCATATTTGTGAAAATCAGAAAAGGCTATGACTTAACACTCGCAATGATGAAAGAACACGCTGAAACTATGAGCGAAAGTACGAACGGATTTATTGTACGAGCTATAAGAGAAACCTTTATGCGAGATAGAGCTGGGATATAATCTCAAAAAAAGCAATAAAAGACCTGCTGTAATCAGTGGGTCTTTTTTATTACAGCATGAAAAAATTTCTTCAAAAATCTATTGATATATATATATATATATGTGTGTGTATGATTTACATCATAAAAATTAAAGAAAGGAGAAAACGTTAATGAGCGAAATACAGGTGTTCAAAACATATATCACGTTCATGCTTGCTGAACTATAACATTGCTGCTACGGAAGTTATAAAGATTCAATCCAGTGACCTTAACGGTCGGTTTCTTGTTGTTAAGGGAGCGCATAAGGTAGCAGGACTGGCGATTGGAAAACCTCAATGGAATTACGTCCGACTTAACGGAGAGGTAAAGTATGTCAGAACTTGACCAATTATCATATCAGCAGACTCATGATCGCAAACTTGCAGAAAGTATTTCTGTAACAGCGACAGTGAAAGTTATAGCATTTGATAAGACTAAAGCACCATGGTTTATTTGCCCATAGAGGGAACCGATAAAGCTCTCAATATTCATTTCCATTACAGCTGCTCTTCTGCGCGTGAATGACGAGCCATTTTTGGGAAGCGTTTACAGGGATCAAAAACCTCGTCCAGATGCGTATGACATGGAAATCCGGCTTCTTCGTCAGCGCATATGCCTTCGGTAGGCTGATGCCCCTCCTAGTGGAGAGTTCCTGAACGCTCATAGTTTCTTTATACATATCCAGTCCTTCCTTTCTGTAAATTAGCCCGTAAGGGCAACAAAAAATCGCCGACTCTCTGATTGACTCGGCTTCCCAGGTGTAGTAGCAAATTCTCCATTAAAATATTATATTATCTATATTTAATATAATATTTTGAAATATAGTATCTGAAATGCCACGTATGTTTTTGAAATTAGAAAGTTTATAGATTATAACAAATAAAAATAGAGTAGGAAGAAGTGTGAGAATCATGTTTTCGGAGCGATTGAATCATTTGAGGAAAGAAAAAGGCTAACGCAGGTGACAATGGCCTAGACGCTCGGAGTCTTCAAGGGAACGGTAGCTATGTGGGAAATCGGTAAACGTATGCCCTGTTTCGATATGTTGACTCGGCTTAGTGAACTGTTCGACAAGCGCATCGATTACATCATTTGCACTTCCGAAGACCACCGCTCCGCCACGCTCACAGAAGAAGAGGTCGCCCAACTTGGCGAATGGATTGTGCAAGAGGAATATGAGGATGTTCTGCGGAAATATGTCCTGCTCGATGCCAAGAACAAGCCACACTTCATATCAGTAATGGTGTATCTATTTCAGTGAGAATAAGACTCATCTCTGAAAATTCTAATAACAAAGTAAACAATTCTGTAAAATGATATTAGCTTGAGCTTTGGAAAATTTGCTTATTTGAACAATCGTAACTTGATTATCCCGGCTTAGCTTTCCCCATCAGACCGATTTTAGTAAACCGCTAGTTCGGAGAAACGGCAACCACTATTCCAGTCACAGAAACCTGCTCCTTATAATGAATTTCTGCATCGTCAACGACGTAAATTCCTTTTTAAGGAGGGTCTCATCTGACCAAGTATCGCGAGATTCTGCGCCTTTCTTCCCTGAACCTTTCGCTTTAGGAGATAGTGGCAAACTGCAGCGTCTCAAAGGAAAGCGTCGCCAAGGTTCAAAAACGCGCCAAAAAGCTTGGG